>SVGU01000057.1 GCA_015056155.1 Clostridiales bacterium | reverse complement strand
CCTGGTGAACGTGCCCCTCAACGGCACCACCATTCCCCACGACACTGTGGGCTACTTCTCCACTGCCAAGTGCGTGCTGCTGCCCGCTCCCGAAGGTACCGGCGTTATCGCCGGCGGCGCTGCCCGCGCGGTGCTGGAGCTGGCTGGCGTGAAGGACATCCGCACGAAGTCCTTCGGCACCAACAACCCCATCAACATGGTCAAGGCCACCCTGGAGGCTCTCAAGCTGCTGCGCAGCGCTGAGGAAGTCGCCAAGGTTCGCGGCAAGACCGTGGAAGAGATTCTGGGCTAAGGAGGTAGAGAGAAATGCTGAAGGTTACTCTGATCAAGTCTCCCATCGCCTCTCTGCCCAAGCATAAGGCGACTGTGGCTGCTCTGGGCCTGCGTAAGGTTGGCCAGACCGTCACCAAGCCCGACAACGCCGCCATCCGCGGCCAGCTCTTCGCCGTGAAGCACATGGTGAAGGTTGAAGAAGTCAACGAATAATAAGGAGGAAACCCCGAATGAAACTGCACGAGCTGCATCCCGCCGAGGGTTCCACCACTGCGGCCAAGCGTCTTGGCCGTGGCGTTGGCTCCGGTCTGGGCAAGACTGCCGGCAAGGGTCACAAGGGTGCCAAGGCCCGCTCTGGCGGCGGCAAGCGCCCCGGCTTCGAGGGCGGCCAGATGCCCCTGTACCGTCGTGTTCCGAAGAAGGGCTTCACCAACATCTTCGGTACCGATTATGAAACCATCAACGTTGAGGCTCTGGAAGTCTTCGAGAACGGCACTGTCGTGACCGAAGAGATCCTCATCGATGCTGGCATCATCCACAACTCTAAGGACGGCCTGAAGGTGCTGGGCAACGGCGATCTGACCAAGAAGCTGACCGTCAAGGCTGCCAAGTTCACCGCTTCCGCGAAGGAGAAGATCGAGGCTGTCGGCGGCACCGCCGAGGTGGTCTGAGATGCTTCAGAACATTGGTAAGCTGTGGAAGATTGAAGACCTGCGCAAGAAGATTGTCTATACTTTCCTGATGCTGGCGCTGTTCTGTGTTGTCGGCCAGATCTACGCTCCCGGTATTGATGTCACCGCCGTTCAGGCGAACAAGGACTTCTACGGCTGGGGTATGCTGGATATGATGACCGGCGGCATGACCTCCCAGATGACCATCATGGCCATGGGTATCAGCCCCTACATCAACGCTTCCATTATCATGCAGCTGCTCTGCATCGCGATCCCCTTCCTGGAGCGCGTGCAGCAGGAGCCCGACGGCCGCGAGAAGATCACTCGCTGGACCCGTTACATGACTGTTGTGCTGGCTGCTGTGCAGGCTATTGGCCTGTCCACCGGCATGGGCTTTGCCAACGGTCTGTGGAACCAGATCCTGGTCGGCGTCTCCATGGCTGGCGGTTCTGCGCTGGCTATGTGGATCGGCGAGCGGATCACTGACAAGGGTATCGGCAACGGTATCTCCCTGCTGATCTTCGCCGGTATCGCCGGTAACATCTTCGAGGGTCTGGTCAATGCGATCGGCAAGCTGTTCTCTTTCCAGATCAACGGTGCCTGGTGGCTGTCTCTGGCCCAGCTGGCCCTGTTCCTGGTTGCGTTCCTGATCATCGCCGTTGCGGTCACCTTCGTTGACCTGGGCGAGCGCCGCGTGCCCCTGCAGATCTCCAAGCAGGTCAAGGGCCGCCGCGTGTACGGCGGTCAGAACACCCACATGACCCTGAAGGTCGTGTCCGTTGGCGTTCTGCCCCTGATCTTCGCGAGCAGCTTCCTGTCCTTCCCGTCCATCATCGCGAACTTCCTGCCCTCTGACAACGGCTTCCGCCTGTGGTGCAATGAGTGGCTGAGCCAGACTCACTGGTTCTACATCATCATCAGCACCCTGCTGATCGTCCTGTTCACCTTCTTCTACAGCTCTATCAGCTTCGATGCAAAGAAGCAGGCTCAGCAGCTGCAGGAGCAGGGTGCGACGATCCCCGGCAGCCGCTCCAAGAACATTGAGGCGTACCTGAACCGTTCGGTCAACCGTCTGAACCTGTTCGCCGCTCTGTTCCTGGCTGTGCTGAACATCGTCGGCTCCATGCTGATGGCGTACGCCAATGTCGGCATCCAGTTCGCGGCCTCCTCCATGCTGATCGCTGTCAGCGTGTCTCTGGAGACCATCCGTACCATCCAGGGTGAGATGTCCATCCGCGGCATCGATACCTCCAAGGACAACGGCTTCATGTAAACTGATCAGGCCATGCACCGTCGTAAGTCCGCTTCTTCGGTGCATGGCTTTCCTTCTTGCATGCAGATCGCATGTGATAGGAAGAATGCTATTGTCATACGATAACCAACAGGAAGGAGCATCATCATGAATGTGATCTTTCTGGGCCCTCCCGGTGCGGGCAAGGGCACGCAGGCGCAGCGTATCTGCGCCGCGCTGAACATTCCGCAGATCTCCACCGGTGACATCCTCCGCCGCGCCATCAAGGAGCAGACCCCCACGGGCCTGAAGGCGAAGGAATTCATCGACGCCGGCAAGCTCGTTCCCGACGAGGTCATCATCGACATCGTCCGCGACCGTCTTGCCCAGGATGACTGCGCGAACGGCTACATCCTGGACGGCTTCCCCCGCACGGTGCCGCAGGCCGAGGCTCTGGAGACCATCGCCAAGATCGACGTCGTCGTTGATCTGGACGTGGCCGACGAGGAGCTCATCGCCCGCCTGTCCGGCCGCCGCGTGTGCCTGAACTGCGGCGCGACGTACCATGTGTCCCGTCTGAACGGCGAGACCAAGTGCGCCTCCTGCGGCGAAACGCTGATCCAGCGTGACGACGACAAGGCCGAGACCGTCCTCAACCGTCTGAACGTGTACCACAGCCAGACCGCTCCGCTGGTGGATTTCTACCAGAAGGCCGGCACGCTGAAGGTCATCGACGGCGCGCAGGACATGGACACGATCTTCGAGTCCATTCTGGCTGTCGTGAAGGGCTAAGCCATGATCAGTTTGAAGAATCCTGACCAGATCGCCAAGATGCGTACGGCGGGCGCACTGCTCTATGAGGTGCTCCAGCAGGTTCGCGCGGCGGTAAAGCCCGGCGTGACGACTGCGTATCTGAACAACTGTGCAGAGCAGCTGATCCGCAAGAACCATGCCATCCCGTCCTTCCTGAATTACGAAGGGTATCCGGCCTCCATCTGTGCGTCCGTGGACGATGCGGTGGTGCACGGCATTCCCTCTGAGAAGCAGGTGCTGAAGGAAGGGCAGATCATCTCCATCGACTGCGGTCTTGTGCTGGACGGCTGGCAGGCTGACAGCGCGTTCACCGTGGGCGTGGGAGAGATCTCTGCGGAGGCTCAGCGGCTGATCGACATCACCGAGGAATGCTTCTGGCGCTCTGCGCGTCAGGCTGTGGCGGGCAACCGCCTGGGCGACGTCGGCTATGCATGCCAGTCCTTCGCGGAGGCGAATGGCTGCGGTGTGATCCGTGACCTGACCGGTCATGGCATCGGCCGCGAAATGCATGAGGATCCGCCGGTGTACAACTTCGGCACGCCCGGCCGCGGCCTGCGGCTGCGCAAGGGCATGACCATCGCCATTGAGCCGATGATCTCTGCCGGAGACTGGCGCGTGACCTGCGATCCCGACAAGTGGTGCTACCGCACGCGTGACCGCAGCCTCTGTTCTCACTACGAGCACACGATCGCCATCAACGAAGGCGGCCTGCCCGAAATTCTGACCTATCCGGACTTCGTCTGGAAGGAGGAAGCATGATGGAGCGGCTGCTGATGGAACCCGGCCGCGTGGTTCTTTCCACGCAGGGGCGGGACGCAGGACGGTATTTCATCGTTCTGCAGGTGATCGATGAACAGTTTGTGCTCATGGCAGACGGCCAGTCGCGCAAGCTCGCGCATCCCAAGAAGAAGAAGGTCAAGCACCTTCGCCCCAAGCCGATCGTCGTCAATGTGGACGGCAGCACGCTGCCCAACCGCCACCTGCAGGACAGTGACCTCAGGAGCGCGCTGGAAGCCCATGGCTTGGACATGAAAACGTTAGCTGGTGCGGAAGCATCCGCCACCGATGAGAACGACAAGGGGAGCACCATTTCGGCTCCCGAAAAGGAGGACTGACAATGTCCAAGAGCGACGTCATCGAAATGGAAGGCAAGGTCATTGAAGCCCTTCCGAACGCGATGTTTAAGGTTGAGCTGCCCAATGGCCATCAGGTGACGGCGGTCATCTCCGGCAAGATGCGCATGAACTTCATCCGCATTTACCCCGGCGACAAGGTGACCATCGAGCTGTCTCCCTACGATCTCAATCGTGGCCGGATCACCTGGCGCAGCAAGTCCTGATCGACAGCAGTTTCCGGGGATTTGCCCTCGGCTCCTGCTGCAAAAATCAGGATTTCCCCTTGACGGTTCGTGTCAAGTGGTGTATAATAGTTGATGCTGTGCTACAGCTATGCATCGATCAATCCGGGTGCGGCGGCTTGTTCGCCTGTTCCCGCTCAGACTCTACAACAGGAGGTAACAGAGCATGAAGGTTCGTCCGTCCGTGAAGCCCATCTGCGAGAAGTGCAAGATCATCCGCCGCAAGGGCAAGATCATGGTGATCTGCGAGAATCCCAAGCACAAGCAGAAGCAGGGCTAAGCAGCCAGGAGTTTCGCCCCTGGGCCCATGCTCGCGATCGAGTATCGGGATTTGGCATGCTTGCTTCCGCGTGTTTGGTTCGCGTGAGTCAAAAGAGTGGCATTATGCCACTTTTTTGCGTTTTGGCAAAGATGATAACCCGGCGCAGGCGAGGACGGATGAAATGTGCTATCCTGATGGTGAAGGGAGGGAGAAGCATGAGTGATTGGCGCGAGGCAGCCGGGAGGATGGCGGCATGGATCGAGCGGCATATCGCAGACGGCGCGACTCTGACGGACATGGCGAGAGAGATCGGCTACTCCCCGACGTACTGCTCGACCCAGTTTCACCGCATGACCGGATTGACGCTGCGGGAGTATGCGATGCAGCGGCGGCTGTATCATGCGGCGGTCGCCATCCGGGACACGGATGCACGTCTGCTCGACATTGCACTGGATTGCGGCTATGCGACACATGAGGCGATGACCACGGCATTTCGCCGGGCTTATGGCATATCGCCGGCTGACTACCGGAAGCGACGCACGCTGATCGTTCTGCCCATACCCTATTCCCCTGAGAAAGAAGGAGGAGCGCATATGCTGACAGACCCCAACATCCGCGTGGAGTACATTCCCACGCACAGGTACCTCGGCGTTTTCAGGGAATTCGTGCTGGAGAATGAACGAATCTGGCCCGGGCACGACTGCGAGCTGGTGACGCATACGGTGGAATCCCTTGGCTATCTGGCGGATGCGGTAGTCGGCGCTCACACGGCTGGCTGGGCCATCGACGGGGAGCGGCGCGGGTATTTCTATGGCCTCGGCGTTCCGGTGGATTACGCGGGAGCGGTACCGGCAGGCTTCGAGCTGCGGGACGTGCCGGGCGGATACTACCAGGTGGTGAGCCATCCGCCCTTCAGCTACCCGGAGGATAACGCGGAAGTCATGCGCCGCGTGGAGGAGATCGCCTTTGGGAAGGCCTGTGCGGTGCGGGGATTCCGTTGGGCGGATCGGGGGCACTGCTATCAGCGGCACTACCCGGAGGGGCATGGCTACATGGTGCTGCGGCCCATCGAGCGGACATAAAAATGCGGACAGGCACGTCTTTGGCGCGTCTGTCCGTTTTGTGTTATTGTGCGGCGCGGAGGATGGCCTCAGCGGCCTTGGGAGCGCCGCCGGCTTCGCGGAAGCTCCGGGCGATCTTCGCGGCCTCCTCGCGGAAGCTGCTGTCGGTGATGACCTTGTCCACCGCAGCGCGGATGCTGTCAGCGGATGCCCTGCCGAGCAGGACGCCTGCGCCGAGCTCGGCGGTTCGGTTCGCCACGCCCTGCTGTTCCGCCGTCTGGGGGAAGAGCACCAGCGGCACGCCGCAGTAGAGCGCCTCGGAGACGCTGTTCATGCCGCAGTGGGTCAGGAAGGCGTCGCAGTCTGCCAGCACGGCCATCTGATCCACATGCTGCGCGGCGGTCACATGGGGCGGCAGCTCGCCGAGGGAAGCCGGATCAACGGACTTGCCCACGGAGAGGATCAGCTCGTACCGGTCGGCCAGCGCGGCGATGCAGGTGCGGTACAGCGCGGGCATGTCGTTGTTGACGGTGCCCATGGAGATGTACACGCGCTTGCGGTCGCTGGTGCGGGGCAGGGGAGCGGCCTCTCGGACGCTGGGGCCGACGAAAGCGTACTTGTCGGAAAAGGTGTCCGCGCAGGGCTGGAAATAATCGGAGGTATACACGACGGTGTTCGTGTCATTGTCGTTCTGAACGACGTCGAGGATGCTCTTGACCGCATAACCCTTGTCCTGCAGGCGCTTGAGCTCCCGGTTGATCTTGGGCATGCCGAGCAGGAGCTTCACCAGATCCCAGAGGCTCTGCTTCATGACCTTTGCGGAATGTTGGTTGAAGGCGAAGGTGGTGGTGGAGCAGACGAAAGGCACGCCCAGCTTGATGGCGAGGAGCTTGCCCCACATGGCCATCGAGTCGGCGACGATCACCTCGGGGCCATAGGCGCGCAGATCATCCAGCAGCGCCTCGTCCACGGCGAGGGTGGTGTCGGCCAGGACCTTGGTGGCGAAGGCGGTGTCCTTGGCGATGCGCACACCGGCGTCCGGGCCGAGCTTCATCTCCGCGCAGTAGTCGTCGATCGTCACGACCTCCGCGCCGACGGCCTCAAGCTTCTCCCGGAATGCCTGGAAGGAGTAATACCGCACGTGATGGCCTGCTTCGGTCAGCGTGCGTACGACCTCCAGCGTGGGATTCGTATGACCGGCGGCAGGAATGCAGAACCAAGCAAGTTTCATTCTTCATCAGGTCCTTTCTGGTCGAAGATATTGTGGTGGATCGCGGACATGGTGCTTTTGGGCGGGATCGCGATGCCGCGTTCGGCGTCGCCGAAGAGGATCAGCGTATCGCCGGGATGGATGTCGAACAGATCGCGGGCCTCCTTGGGGATCACGAACTGCCCCTTTTCGCCGACCTTGACAGCCCAGGCGTACAGGTTGGGCGCGGGTCTTTTCATATCAGCACCTCCGAGTAGGAAAAATCATACTTATCATACCATTGCAAAGGTGGATTGTCAAGAGAATAACAATATGGGCGGCGAAAAGAACAATTGCGGTACAGTTCGGGGTACAAAAAAGGCAGGGCGATGAGGATCGCTCTGCCTGTGGGGTGTGGGTTACAATGGGGGAATGATGCAGCGGGCGGCGGGGGCAGCCGCTCACTTCTGCCCGGTAAGCATCTCCAGCGCGGCCAGCGCCGCAGCCTGCTCGGCCTGTTTCTTGGTCTTGCCGGTGCCGCGGGCGAGCTCCACGCCGTAGCGGGCGACCGCAGCCTCGAAGGTGCGGTCGTGGGGCGGGCCGTCCTGCGAGATGATGGTGTAGGTCGGGGCGTCGCCGCCGTCCTTTTGCAGATGCTCCTGCAGGGCGCCCTTGGAATCCTGCATGGGGCGGTGCACATCCTCCGGCCGGGGCCAGCAGCGCTGGACGATGCTGCGCGCCGCGTCAAGGCCGCCGTCCAGATAGACCGCCGCGAGGATCGCCTCCATCGCGTCGCAAAGCACGCTGGGCTTGTCGCGGCCGCCGGTCTGCTCCTCGCCCCGGTCCATCCGGAGCGCCTCGCCCACGTGGAGGGAGCGCGCGACCTGGGACAGCGCCGCCTCGCAGACCAGCAGCGCCCGCAGATGGGTCAGCTGGCCCTCGCGGTCTTTGGGGTGGGAGGCGTAGAGGATGTCGGACATGATGAACTGCAGCACCGCGTCGCCGAGGAATTCGAGACGCTGGTTGTCCTCCATGCCCATGGAGGGGTGGGTCAGCGCCCGCTGGAGGAGCGCAGGGTTGCGGAACTGGTAGCCGATGGACTTCATGAGTGTCTGCATGCGAATCTCCTTTGCTGCTCTGCCTGCATCCATGCTCAAACGTTCAGGGAGTTCTCACCGCTTGAGGATGGATCAGAACCTGGATGGAAGCGGGAAGCCCTCCCGCGCATGGTGGGGGAGGGCTTCCTGTGGTCTGTGACTTACTGGTGCGCCTCGATGTACTTGACAACATCGCCCACGGTCTTCAGCTTCATGATCTGGTCATCCTCGACGATAATGCCGTAGTTGTCCTCCAGGTCCATGATCATGACCATGACGTTGGCGGAGTCGGCCTTCAGATCCTCGA
Source organism: Clostridiales bacterium (assembly GCA_015056155.1). GTDB lineage: Bacteria > Bacillota > Clostridia > Christensenellales > Aristaeellaceae > UBA11524. The sequence goes on along the minus strand of SVGU01000057.1, from coordinate 10,741 downwards.
TCAGGCGGCTGGACTCGGTGATGGAGGCCTCGTCGACCTTCAGCTGCTTGGCGATCATCTTCTTGACGTTTTCAAAAACCATGATGGGTTCCTCCTTTTATGAATGAAATGAATGATATATCGCAGGCCGGATGGCTTATGCGTCCTCTGTGGGGATGAGGGCAGCGACGCCCTTTTCGATGGTTTCCACGACCTTGCCGTCGATCATCTTGATGACCTGGCCGATCGCGCAGGAGAAGGCGTGGGCATTGGAGGAGCCGTGGGCCTTGACCACCGCGCCCTGGACGCCCAGCAGGGGAGCGCCGCCGACCTCGGTGTAGTCCATCAGCTTCTTCACGCGGCGGAAGGCGGGCTTGGCGATCAGACCGGCGATCTTGCCGCGCAGATCAGCCATCATCTCACGCTTGATGATGCCCATCAGCGTACCGGCCATGCCCTCCATGAACTTGAGGATCAGGTTGCCGCTGAAGCCGTCGGCCACCAGCACGTCCGCCACGTCGTTGGTGATGTCGCGGGCTTCCACGTTGCCGACGAAGTTGTAGGGCGCGCTCTCCATCAGCGGGTAGGTATTCTTGACCAGCGCATTGCCCTTCTCGGCCTCGGCGCCGATGTTGATCAGGCCGACGCGGGGATTTTCCATGCCGACCACGCCGCGCATGTACGCATCGCCCATGACGCCGAACTGCACGAGGTATTCCGGCTTGCAGTCCACGTTTGCGCCGCAGTCGATGAGGAGGAAGTGGGCCTTGCCGTTGGGCATCAGGGGCGCCAGCGCAGGGCGCTCAATGCCGGGGATGCGGCCCAGACGGAACATGCCGCCCGCCAGCACCGCGCCGGTGGAGCCGGCGGACACGAAGCCGTCGACCTCCTTGTCGCGCAGCTTGAGCATGCCGATGACTGTGGCGCTCTTGGTTTTGCGGCGCACGCCCATCACGGGGGATTCTTCATTCGTGATCACTTCCGGCGCGTCCAGCAGGGTGATGCGGCTGCGGACGTCGTCGCAGTTGGTCAGATACTTCTCGATCTCCGGGATCACGCCGGCGAGGGTGACCTCGATCTCAGGATAACGGCGCAGCGCTTCGACCGCGCCTTCAACGGGAGCCTGCGGGGCGTTGTCGCCGCCCATAGCGTCCACAAAAATGCGCATAAGTAACGTTCCTCCGTATTCGTGGAATCAATCCATTTTACCACACTTTATGATGACTTGGCAAGTATCCTGCCCTGCGCGAACGGGAAAATGCGCGTAAAAAACCGTTTGAACATCAAAATACAGGCACAGAAAGCGCTGTGCCTGCAGGGATGATGGATTATACGCGGGGCCGGATGCTCAGGCCGATGCCGAGCGCGCCCTCGCCGGTGTGGCAGGAGACGCCCATGGACAGGTCATCGTAGAGCACGGGCATGCCGGGGAAGGCGGCCTCGATCTGGGCGATCCACTTCTGCGTCTCCTCCGGAGAGGCGCTGCCGGCGGCCAGAAGGTGCACATCGCCGCGGGACTGGGCGTCAGCGAAGCGGATGGCGAGGTCGGAGCGGATGGATTCCAGCATGATCTCCTTCGCCTTGACCATGCCGCGCGCCTTCTTGTAGCTCTCCAGCTTGCCGGTCGCCAGCTGGAGGATGGGCTTGATGTTCAGCAGGGTTCCGACGGCGGCGGTCGCAGTGCTGATGCGTCCGCCCTTGCGGAGGTATTCCAGGGTCTGCACGGCGATGTAGATGACCAGCTCGCCCCGGGCGTTTTCCAGCGCGGCCTTGCACTCAGCGGCGGTCAGACCCTTGTCGATCAATTCGAGCGCGTCCAGAATGCTCCGGTGCATGGGCGTGGCGATGCGGCCGTTGTCCACGACGAACACGCGGCCCGCATAGGGTTCATCCTCCGCCAGGCCTGCGGCGGTCTGGCAGGAGCCGGACAGCCCGCTGGAGATGGGCATGTACAGCAGCGTTTCATACTCGGTCAGCAGCTCGTCCCACAGGGCGAGCACATCGCCGGGGGCGGGCTGGGAGGTGCTGATCTCTGCGCCGGCGCGCTGGTGTGCAAAGAACTCCTCGCGGCTGAGGGTCACGCCCTCGAGATAATCCGTGCCGTCGATCATGAAGGGCATGGGCAGCACATGCACGCCCAGCTCCTTCGCCAGAGCAGGGGAGATGCTGCTGTGACTGTCGGTGAGGATACCGATCTTCTTCATCAGAGAGAACCTCCTTGCACATCGTTTGCCCTTCATTTTACCATAGATAACAGGCATTTTCAACTCAACTTCAGTTGAGAATCAAGGCAGGCGGCGCTCAGGAGCCGCAATGAAAAAGCCGCAGCACCGGCCGCGGCAGGGGTTCACTTGAATTGCACCAGCACGTCGCAAACGGCGTCGGCGGTCGGGGCAGGCAGGAGGCCGCGCTCCACGATGGCCGCGCGGATCGGGTCTGCGAAGGCGCTGCGGAACACATAGGCGCACAGGCGCTGCGCCGCGTCCGTCATGTGGATGGGGAAGAGATGCATCAGCCCGGCGGCGAAGGAGCGCAGCGCCGTCTGATACGCGGGCATCAGCGGCGCAAAGGCCTCCTCCGCCATGCAGCAGAAGCGCGCATACTGCTCCTTCGTCATGGCGGCGCAGGTCACGCGGAGACTGCCGTCCGTATCGCGCGTCAGGAAGCCCTTTTCGATGGCGGACGCTGCGGCGGGCAGGTCGGCGACGGGCTGGCCGGTCAGCACATCCTCGCAGAGGTTGATCTCCGTGTCGCGCATCATGTCCCGGTGCGCATAGCCGCCGAATACGTACACATGGTGTGCGTAGGAGCCCCGGCTGCCCAGATTCCGGCAGGACAGACAGTTGAGGCTGTAATGGTACTTGATCCCTGGCTGGGCGACGTAGCCGTGATAGGTCCAGCGGCCGCCGTCGAAGCGCAGCGGATGGGGCGGGGGCGTGACCGGGTTCCAGCGCTGCTCCAGATGCACCATCGCCATCATCCCGTACAGCCACGTCAGATCGTTCCGGCCTCGACCGGCGGTGTGGTGGCGGAGGCTGGCGGCGGCATCGGACAGGCGCTGCAGCGCGGCGGCGAAGTCCTCCGCCAGGGGCGTGAAAAGCGATGCATGCTCGCGGAAATAAGCCGCGTGCTCCGGGGTGTAGATGGCGACCCGCGAGAGGTAGCGGCCCTTCGCAGGCTCGGTGACGGCCTCCTTTTTGAGCAGCTCGCTCAGGGCGTCCTCGATGTAGTAGGCAGGAACGCCGGTGGCGGCGGACAGCGCCTCGACGGTCTGCGGCTGGCGGCGGCAGAGCCAGAGCAGGTTCTGGCACAGGGCGCTGGAAATGGCCAGCATCTCGCTGGGCCCGCAGTCGCTGCCGGACCAGCCGATGTAGAGCCTCGTGGGGTGCAGGGCGGTTTCGTTCATCTGTTCCATATCCTCCTTCAGCTGTTTTCGCGCGCGGGACAGCCGCCACGTCACCGTCCCCTCCGGAAGGGACAGCCGGCCGGCGATCTCGCGGACGGAAAGGCCGTCGAAGTAATACAGGATCAGCATCTCGCGCCACTGGGCGGACAGCATGGCGACCTGCCTGCGCAGCGCCGCGTACTCGGCGTCTGCGCCGTCCTCCTGCGCGGGAAGGCGGGTGAGGTCGTCCCAGCACAGCTGCTGGCGGCGCTTGCCCATCATCCGGCGGAAGCGCAGCGTGACCCGGTGCGCCACGCCCCAGAGGAAGGGCTCGAAGCGCGTCTCATCCCGCAAGCCCGGCAGCTCCTCAAGCACCGTCAGCAGGATCTCCTGCGCCAGCTCCTCCGCCTCCTCGCGGGAACAGGTGCGCTTCACCGCATATCCGTAGACCCGCTCCACATAGGGTGTAAGGCTGATGCTATGCATATCATCGACCATCCTTTCACCCATAAAGTGCATTTCCGGCGCGTTCCATTGGCGGGGCAGGGAAATTTCAGATATAGCTCTCGTCCCGGCAGAACATGGGCACGAAATCTTCCGAGGCGCTTTCCGGCTCCTGCAGATAGCCCGGCAGCTCCAGGGCGATCATGTGGTCGCGCACGCGGCGGTATTCGCGCTCGGTGATGGGGCGGTCCAGCCCCTTGATGCTCACGCCGTTCATGGGGATGTACTGGCGCATGAGGCTGACGGGGATGCCGGGCAGATGCTCCGCGACCCAGTCCAGCAGGGCGATGGATTCGCCCGTCAGCCCCGGGAGGATCAGGTGGCGGATGAGGGTGCCGCGCTGCATGATGCCGTCTGCGTCATACACGGGCGTGCCGGTCTGGCGCACCATTTCCGTGATCGCTTCGGACGCGCGGGCGAAATAGTCCGGGGCCTTGGCGCACAGGCGGCCCATGGCCTCGCTCCGGTGCTTGAGGTCGGGGAGGTATACGTTGATCACACCCTCCAGCAGGCGCAGCGTATCGACGGACTCATACCCGGAGGTGTTCCACACCAGCGGCGGGCAGTCGCTCCAGCGCTGATGATACAGATCGACCGCCTCGATGACCGCAGGCGCATAGGGCGTGGCGGTGATGAAGGAGAGGGTGTGCATGCCCGCGTCCACCAGGCGGCGCATACTGTCCGCCAGATCGGAGGCGCTGAAGGGCCGGCCGGCGTTGCGGTGGCTGATGTCGCCGTTCTGGCAGTAGGCGCAGCGCAGCGTGCAGCCGCTGAAGAAGATCGCGCCGGTGCCGCGCGTGCCGGAGATGGGCGGCTCCTCCCAGAGATGCGGCTGGATGCGGGCGATCAGCATCGTTTCCGGCAGCTGACAGAAGCCCTGTCCCGCGTCGGGGGTACGCAGCGCGCCGCAGCGGCGGGGGCATAACGTGCATTCCATGTCGGTTTCCTCCCAAATGTGATTGGTCGCTTCCAGCATACCATTTTTTCGCCCCGGCAGCAAGTGAAAATGTTGCGCAAGGCCTTGAAAACCCTTGTATTTGGCGGAAAGTTGTGGTATACTGTTCGCGTATGAGTTTATCCTGCTGCCAGCGATGGCGGCAGTCAGATGCCGGGCTTTCCGGTATTGGCAGCTGGCGACGGCTGCTGACGTGAAGAAAGAAGGGTTTGCCGTAAAGAGTGGGCATGGCCAGACGGCCGGACATCGCAGTGCAAGGCGGGGACGCAGTTTTTCTCCCGCCGGGAAGCTGCTTTGTTTGCGTTGTCAGGCTGATGTGCGCCACTCTTTTATGTTGCCAAATATGGCAAATAATGGCAATGCACGAAACGAGGAGGTGGCCTGATGGCAAAAGCGGAGCTGACCACGGTGGTCGAGCCCAAGTGCCAGCGTCTGGCGGATGAGCTGGGCTTTGAGCTGGTGGACGTGAGCCTTGACAAGGAGCCGACGGGGAAGTACCTGCGGATCTACATCGACAAGCCGGAATGCATCACGCTGGACGACTGCGAGAAGTATCACCGGGCCATCCAGCCTCAGCTGGAAAGCTACGATTACGACTTCCTGGAGGTGTCCTCGCCCGGCGTGGACCGTCCGCTGAAGAAGGACCGCGACTTTGAGCGCGCGATCGGCCTGGAGGTGGAGGTGCACCTGTTCAAGGCTGTCGATGGCCAGAAGGTCTTCACAGGCGAGCTGGTCGGGTTCGACAAGGAGGAGATGACCATCCTTGTGAACGGCGCGGAGATGCGCTTTGGCCGCCGCGCGGCGTCGCAGGTGAAGCCCGTGGTGGACATGGACGGCGTACAGGACGTGGACCTTACCGATGAGGACGGCAGCGACGAAGACGCGGCCGACGAGGAATAACCAACACAGAAATAACATATAAGGTGGATATCATGAGAGCAAAGAAGAACGCGGCCCCTGTCAAGACGCAGGGGCAGGAGCTGGTGGAAGCCATCAAGCTGCTGTCTGCCGAAAAGGGCATCAGCGAGGAAATGCTGTTCGCAACGGTCGAGGATGCGCTGAAGAAGGCGTACCAGAAGAATCTGCCCAAGGGCGTGCTGGTGCCCTCGCCCAACAACATCACCGCGACCATCGACCGCTTCAACGGCGAGGTGCATGTGTACACCCGCCGCCTGATCGTCGAGGAGATCGAGACGCCCACCGCCGACCAGATCACGCTGGAGGAGGCGCGCAAGCTCAAGGATACCTACCAGATGGGCGACATCCTGGAGACGGACGTGACGCCCACCGGCTTCCTGCGCGTGGCCGCACAGACCGCCAAGGGCGTGATCGTGCAGCGCCTGCGCGAGGCAGAGCGCGGCCGCGTGTACGAGGAGTACATCGACAAGGAGAACGAGATCCTCACCGCGATCGTCCGCCGCATCGACACCAAGGGCAATGCCTTCGTGGACCTGATGGGCCGCACGGAGGGCATCCTGGAGGCGACGGAGATGATCCCCGGCGAAACGCTGCAGGAGGAGGATCACGTCAAGGTGTACGTGCTGGAGGTGCAGCGTGCGCAGGCGACCGCGACCCGCGGCCCGCAGGTGCGCGTCAGCCGCATCCATCCCAACCTGATCAAGCGCCTGTTCGAGATGGAAGTGCCCGAGATCGCCGCCGGCGACGTGACCATCAAGGCCATCGCCCGCGAGGCCGGCAGCCGCACGAAGATGGCCGTGCACTCCAACGAGCTGCAGATCGATCCTGTGGGCTCCTGCGTGGGTCAGCGCGGCAGCCGCGTCGACCGCGTGGTCAACGAGCTCAAGGGTGAGAAGATCGACATCATCAAGTGGTCCGAGGATCCGGCGGAGTTCATCGCCAACGCGCTCAACCCCGCCAACGTCCGCGAGGTGTACACCGAGTCCAGCGGCGCGCGCTCCTGCATCGTGGTGGTGCCGGACAACCAGCTGTCCCTGGCCATCGGCAAGGAAGGTCAGAATGCCCGCCTCGCCGCGAAGCTGACCGGCTGGAAGATCGACATCAAGTCCCAGACCCAGTACGCTGAGCAGATGGGCGCGGCGGAGCCGGTTGAGGCGCCGCTCCTGCCCGCCGAGGGTGAGTTCACCACCTTCGACGACTTCACCCTGCCCGAGGGCGACGACGATACGCTGTAAGGCGCGTCGGTCAGGTCAGGGAGGCGATACACCATGAAGCCAAAGAAGATCCCCCTGCGCATGTGCGTGGGATGCAGGGAAAGCAAGCCCAAGCGGGAGCTGATCCGCGTGGTGCGCGCGCCTGACGGCAGCCTTTCCATGGATCCGGTGGGCAAGAAGCCGGGCCGCGGTGCTTATGTGTGCCGCCAGGAGAGCTGCCTGACGAAGGCCATCAGGCAGAAGCAGCTGGAGCGTCAGCTGGAGGTGCGGATGACCGAGGAGGTCGCGGCTGCGCTGCAGTACGAGCTGAAGCACCTGCCTGCGCCGGAACCGGAGGCGACCTGACTTGAATGAACAGCAGGCGGCCAGGCTGCGCGGCCTGATGGGGCTGTGCGTCCGGGCGAGACAGGCGGTGTTCGGCGAGGATGGCTGCATGAAGACCATCCGCGCGGGCAACTGCGGCGTGCTGCTGCTGGACAGCGGCGCATCCGCGGCAACGCAGGAGAAATACAGGGGCGTGTGCAAAAACGCCAGCACGCCCATCGAGCTGCTCCCACCGGGGCTGCTCCACGAGGCGACCGGCAAGCCCGGCGTCGCCATGGCGGTCCTCAAAGGAGGACTAGCCGGTCAGATGAGACAACAGCTTTCGGACACGGCGCAGGACGCCGGCATACGGAAGATGAAACCAAATAAATCGCCAAAACATAGCGGGGGTGCAAGCGTCGAATGACGAAAGTGAAACTGAAGGATGCCACCAGAGAGCTGGCTGCCGAGGCGGCCAAGGTCCGGGAGGAAGCGGCCCAGATGCGCAAGAGCGCCGACGGCCTGCTGCAGGCCCTCCGGACGCTGGAGAATGGCTTCGTCAAGGCCAATGAAGAGAAGGAAGCCGAACTGAAGCGGGCGGAGCAGCAGAAGAAGCTGTCCGACCATTCCAAGGCATACGTCATGCTGGACGCGGATGAGCAGGCCCAGCTGGACGCTGCCGCCGCCGAAGCTGCGAAGGCCAAGGCAAAGGCAGAAGCTGCCAAGGCCGCTGCGGAAGCGCCCAAGGCAGAGGCGAAGGTCGAAAAGCAGCAGCCCAAGGCTGAGAAGACCGAGAAGGTCGAGAAGCCCGTTGAAGCGCCCAAGGCCGCCGAGAAGCCCGTCGAGGTGAAGGCGGAAGCGCCCAAGGCGGAGAAGCCTGCCCAGAAGGAGCAGGAGGCCCCCAAGGCAGAGGCGAAGGCGGAAGTCAGGCCCGAGGCGCCCAAGGCTGCCGAAAAGCCCGTCGAGGTCAAGGCCGAGGCAAAGCCCGAGGTGAAGGCGGAGGAGCCCAAGCCTGCCAAGCCCGAAGCGCCCAGGAAGCCGGCCATCGGTCAGATCATCAGCCGTCCCGGTCAGGATCTGCCCCAGAAGCCCGTGGGCCTCGCGCCGAACGTCATCCGTCCGCCGCGTCCCGTGCAGCCCCGTCCCCAGCAGGCCGCGCCCGCACAGGGCCAGCGTCCGCAGGGTCCCTATGGCCGTCCGGTGAATCCGCAGGGTGCGCCCGCGCAGGGTCAGCGTCCGCAGGGCCCCTATGGCCGTCCGGTGAATCCGCAGGGTGCGCCCGCGCAGGGTCAGCGTCCGCAGGGTCCCTATGGCCGTCCTGCCAATCCTCAGGGCCCCTACGGCCGTCCCGCCAACGGCACCTTCCAGCCCCGTCCTCAGGGTGCGGCCGGTGCTCCCGGCGCCCGTCCTGCCGGTCAGGGCTTCGGTCAGCGTCCCGCGGGTGCGCAGGGTGGCTTCGGTCAGCGTCCGGCTGCCGGTGCAGGCCGTCCGATGGGCGGCGGCATGAGCCGTCCCAAGCCCGCAGCGCCGGATCTGGCGCCCGCGATGGGCAAGGAGCGCGTCTCCAACTACGATCCCAACAAGAAGAATTATGTCCGTCAGCACGATCCGGAGCACGTTGCCCGCAACCGCAAGCAGCTCTCCCGCGACGCCGGCTACTCCGGATATGATGACGATGTGGTGCGCGGCGGCAAGAAGGCCCGCAAGAAGCCTTCTGCGCAGCAGATGATGGCGCCCATCAAGATCGAGACCGCCTACATGTCCGGCGACACGATCATCGTCCGCGACCTGTGCGAGAAGATCGGCAAGACCTCCGGCGAGATCATCAAGAAGCTGTTCCTGCTGGGCAACATGGCCACGATCAACTCCGAGATCGACTTCGATACCGCGTCCCTGGTGTGTGCGGACTTCGAAATCACGCTGGAGAAGAAGCCCGAGCAGACCGCTGAGGATCAGCTGACCGCCGAGGACTTCGAGGATACCGACGAGAACCTGATGCCGCGTCCGCCGGTCGTGACCATCATGGGCCACGTCGACCACGGCAAGACCTCCCTGCTGGACTACATCCGCAAGAGCCGCGTCACTGCGGGCGAAGCGGGCGGCATCACCCAGCACATCGGCGCCTACACCGTCCAGGTGGACGACGAGCGCCAGATCACCTTCCTGGATACCCCTGGCCACGAGGCCTTCACCGCCATGCGTGCCCGCGGTACGCAGGCGACCGATATCGCCATTCTGGTGGTCGCGGCGGACGACTCCGTCATGCCCCAGACGGTCGAATCCATCAACCATGCCAAGGCGGCTGAGGTGCCGATCATCGTTGCGGTCAACAAGATCGACAAGCCCACCGCCAACCCCGAGCGCGTCAAGCAGGACCTGACCAACTACGGTGTGGTCTGCGAGGACTGGGGCGGCGACACCATCGTGGTGCCCGTGTCCGCCCACACCGGCGAGGGCGTCGATGAGCTGCTGGAGATGGTGCTGCTGCAGGCAGAGACCATGGAGCTGCGCGCGAACCCGAACCGTTTGGGCCGCGGCGTTATCGTCGAGGCGAAGCTGGACAAGGCGCGCGGTCCTCTGGCGACCGTGCTGCTGCAGAACGGTACCCTGCGCGTGGGCGACAACATCGTCGCCGGTATGGCCTCCGGCCGCGTGCGCGCGCTGATCAACGACAAGGGCGAGAAGGTCAAGGAAGCCGGTCCGTCCATGCCCGTTGAGATCATGGGCTTCGACGAGGTGCCCTCTGCCGGAGACGAGATGATCGCCGTTGGTGACGATCACCTGTCCCGTCAGGTCGCCGAGGAGCGCAAGGCCAAGCTGAAGGCCAGCCGCGAGGCGTCCATGGCCAAGATGTCCATGGAGAACCTGTTCTCCAACCTCGAGGCCGGCAAGATGACGACCCTGAACCTGATCATCAAGGCAGACGTGCAGGGCTCCGTCGAGGCGGTCAAGCAGGCCATGGAGAAGCTCTCCAACGACGAGGTACGCGTCCGCGTGCTGCACAGCGCCGCCGGCGCCGTCACCAAGGACGACGTCAACCTGGCCAGCGCCTTCAACGCCATCATCATCGGCTTCAACATCCGTCCCGACGCCTCTGCCCGTGAAACGGCCGAGCGCGAGAAGGTGGACGTCCGCCTGTACACGGTCATCTACAAGGCTATCGAGGACATGGAGCTGGCCATGAAGGGCCTGCTCGCTCCCGAGTACAAGGAGGTCATCCTGGGCCATGCCGAGGTGCGCGCGGTCATGAAGATCACCGGCGCCGGTATCATCGCCGGTTCCTACGTCACCGACGGCAAGATGCAGCGCAACGCTCAGGTCCGCCTGCTGCGCGACAACGTGGTCGTGCACGAGGGTAAGCTGAGCAGCCTGAAGCACTACAAGGAAGACGTCAAGGAGATGAAGGAAGGCTTCGAGTGCGGTATGTCCCTCGAGGGCCACAACGACATCAAGGAAGGCGACATCATCGAGTGCTTCATCATG
>SVGU01000056.1 GCA_015056155.1 Clostridiales bacterium | reverse complement strand
TTCCACACCATCTACTGGCCCATCTTCCTCATGAGCATGGGTGAGGAGCTGCCCAAGCAGGTCTTCGGCCATCCGTGGCTGCTGGTCAAGGGCGACAAGATGTCCAAGTCCCTGGGCAACGTGATCTATGCCGACGACCTGGTGGAGCTGTTCGGCGTGGACGCGGTGCGCTACTTCGTGCTGCATGAGATCCCCTTCGCGGCGGACGGCATCATGACCTATGAGCTGATCATCGACCGTGTGAACAGCGATCTGGCGAACATCCTGGGCAACCTGGTCAACCGCACCATTGCGATGAACAACAAGTACTTCGGCGGCGAGATCCAGCCCGGCACCGTCGGCGGCGAGTTCGACGAGGAGCTGAAGCAGATCGCGCTGGCCATGCCCGGCAAGGTCAAGGCGAAGATGGACGAGCTGAAGGTCGCCGACGCCATCGACGAGATCTTCACCCTCCTGCGCCGTGCCAACAAGTACATCGACGAGACCACCCCCTGGATCCTCGCCAAGAACCCCGAGACCATGCCCCGTCTGGGCACGGTGCTCTACAACCTGCTGGAGGCAATCCGCTTTGCTGCCATCGCCCTGGAGCCCTACCTGCCCGACACCAGCAAGCGCATCCTGGAGCAGCTGAACGTGGGCAATGGCGGTCTGGAGAGCCTGACCTCCTTCGGCGCCATGGTGGCCGGCGACAAGGTCGGCACGCCCGAAATCCTCTTCGCCCGTCTGGATCCGGTGAAGAAGATGGAGGAGATCAACGCCGCGAACGAAAAGAAGAACGGCAAGGCCGAGAAGAAGGCGGAGAAGCAGGAAAAGAAGGAAGAAAAGAAGGCTGAAAAGCAGCAGAAGAAGGAAGAGAAGAAGCACGAGGAGCCGACCTATCCGGAATCCATCGACATCGACACCTTCTTCCAGTCCAAGATCCAGGTGGGCCGCGTGCTGGAGTGCACCAACGTGCCCAAGTCCAAGAAGCTGCTGCAGTTCCGCCTGTCCTTCGGCAAGGACGGCGAGCGCACCATCCTCTCCGGCATCGCTCAGTACTATCCCGATCCTGCGGCGCTGGTGGGCAAGCAGATCATCGCCATCACCAACCTTGCGCCCCGCAAGATGATGGGCATCGAGTCTCACGGCATGATCCTGTCCGCGGTGGACGATGAGGGCAACCTGCGTCTGGCCTCCGTGGGCGAGGGCGTGGCGGACGGCGCGCTCATCGGCTGATATGTGCACGGATAAAGAAATCAGGCGAAGCCTGTTCGACAGCCACTGCCACGTGGATGACCATCGCTTCGATGATGACCTCGGCGAAGTCCTGACCCGCATGGCGGAGCATGGCGTGACCCGCTATGCCGTCGTCGGGTCGGACATGGCCTCCTCGAAGCACGCCATCGACTTCGCGCAGGCCCACGAGGGCGCGTATGCCGTGGTCGGCATCCACCCCCATGAGGCGAAAACGTATCAGGAGGGCGACCTTGATACCCTGACGGAGTGGCTGAAGCTGCCGAAGGTGCAGGCCATTGGCGAGATCGGCCTGGACTATTACTACGACCTGTCGCCCCGGGACGTGCAGCTGGACGTGTGCGAGAAGCAGATGCAGCTGGCGTACCGGCTGGATGCGCCCGTGGCCTACCACGTCCGCGACGCCCATCAGGATATGATCGACCTGATGAAGGCCCAGAAGGGGAAGCTTTCCGGCGGCATCATCCACTGCTTTTCCGGCAGCTGGGAGATCGCGAAGGAGTACCTGAAAATGGGGTATTACATCAGCTTCGCGGGCCCGGTGACCTTCAAGAAGGCGCCCAAGCTCCAGGAGGCGGCGGTGAACGTGCCTCTGGACCGGCTGCTGATCGAGACGGACAGCCCGTACCTCGCGCCCGAACCGATGCGCGGCCGGCGGAACGAGCCGACCCACGTGCGCTTCGTGTGCGAGAAGATCGCGGCGCTGCGCGGCATGGACGCGCAGGAGCTGGCGCAGATCACCACGCAGAACGCCATGGATGTATACCGGATCAAGTGAATACCATGGGGACGTCCCGCTGCGGGGCGTCCCTTTCGCGTGCAAAAATATAATAAGTAGAAAAGCGGCTCTTCCGACGGAGGAATACACAGTGTATACATTTCTGCATATTGCATAAGATGAATAAACATGCTATAATAGGTGGGATAATTTACATGGAGGTGTCCTCGTGATCACGACGATCTGCATGAATCCGTCCTTTGACCGGACGGTGGAGGTGGATTCCCTGCGGCCGGGGCATGTGAACCGGATCCTGACCTCCCGCACGGATGTGGGCGGCAAGGGCGTGAATGTCGCGGTGGTGGCCCGCAGGCTGCAGCTGGACAACACGATGGTCATGGGCATCGCCGGCGAGGACGGGGTGGAGCGCATCCGCGCGGCGATGGACGCTGAGGGCGTGGCCCACGGCTTCCTGCCGGTGGAGGGTTCGGTCCGCGTAAATACGAAGGTCGTCAGCCTGGACGGCAGCGGCGTGACCGAGCTGAACGAGCCCGGCCCTGTGGTCGACGCCGGAACGCTGGCGGAGTTCTTCTCCATGGTGCGGAAAATGGCGGCATACAGCGAATGCGTGGTCATCACCGGCTCGCTCCCGCCGGGATGTCCGCCGGGTACCTACCGGGAGCTGATCCGGTCGCTGGGCGGCGTGCGGTGCATCCTCGATGTGGGCGGCAATGAGCTGACCCTCGGCGTGGAAGCGAAGCCGTTCCTGATCAAGCCGAACCATCATGAGCTGGCCGCAGCCCTGCGCACGGAGCTGCATACGATGGAGGATATCCGCCGCGGCGCAGAGTCCTTCGTCAGGGCGGGCGTGGAGCATGTGGTGGTCTCCATGGGGAAGGACGGCGCGATGTACGTGGGCTCCGAGGGGGCGTTTTATGCCCCGGAGGTCCCGGTGGAGGTGCGCTCCACGGTCGGCGCGGGCGATGCGCTGGTCGGCGGCATCCTCTATGGACTGACGAAATACGGCACGATGCGCGAAGCCTTCCGCTGCGGCGCGGCGGCGGGCACGGCCTCCGTCATGACTGAGGGCACGCAGCTGATCGAGCCGGAGAATTTCATGCGCCTGCTGGGTCAGGTGCATGTGCAGGAACTGAAATAAAGGATGCAGATATGTGGTTTCGCAGAATCAAGCCTGACTTCACGGACGGCGTGATCGACCTGATCCCGCTGCGGCTGTACCCGCCCGAGGAGGAAATGGGCTTCGGGGACAACTATGACTATATGATCACCGAGCATGGCAAGCGCTACGAGATCGGGAGAATTGCCCTGCGTGTGGGCGAGAGTCCCTGCGTATACTATTTCGGGCACATCGGCTATCATATCGACCCGCCCTATCGCGGCCACCGGTATGCCCGCCGCGCCTGCGAGCTGCTCAGACCCCTGATCGCCATGCACGGCAAGGAGAGCGTCGTCATCACCTGCGACCCGGACAACATCCCCAGCCGCAGGACCTGCGAAGGGCTGGGCTGCACGCTGGAGCGTATCGTCGATGTGCCGGTCTCCATCCAGCGCAGGTGGGAGATCAGCGCGGTCAAGTGCCGCTATATCTGGCGGATGAACGACAAAAAGGAAGAATGAGCGTGGAGGATGCTGCGGATGGAAATGCAGATTTCCGGCGTGAATATGCATGTTGAGAAGGCCGGCAGCGGGGAGAAGCGCGTGGTGCTGCTCCACGGCTGGGGCTGCTCGACGAAGCTGATGAAGCCCGTGGCGGATGCGCTGGCGCGGGATATGACGGTGCTGAGCGTGGATTTCCCCGCCCATGGGGAGAGCGGACGCCCGCCGGAGGCGTGGGGCGTGCCGGAGTTCGCGGCGTGCCTGCTGAAGCTGCTGAAGGAGCTGGATTTCCTGCCCTGCAGCGTGATCGCCCATTCCTTTGGCGGACGGGTGACGATCGAGCTTGCCTCGCAGGACACCACGCTCTTTGAGCGCATCATCCTCACCGGCGCTGCGGGCATCAAGCCCGTGTCCACCGGCGCGGCCAGCAAGCGCACGCAGGAATACAAGCGCCTCAAGGCCATCGCCGAGGGCATGAAGAAGACGAAGATCCTGGCTGGCATCGCGGAAAAGTGGAGCGAGTCCCTCGTGCAGAAGTACGGCTCGAAGGACTACGCGGCCCTCGATCCGGAGATGCGCAGGACCTTCGTCAAGGTCGTCAACTACGATCAGACGGAGAAGCTGTCTTCGATCGGGAACAGCACCCTCCTCGTCTGGGGCGAGAACGACACGGAAACGCCCCTGTGGATGGGGCAGAAGATGGAGAAGGAGATCCCGGACAGCGCGCTGATCGTGCTGGAGGGCGGGACGCACTTCGCCTATCTGGAGCAGCTCGGGCGGTTCAATGCCATCGCCCGCAGCTTCCTGGTGGAAAGCAACTGATTATTGAGGATAATGGGGGGCGCAAGGGATGAATACCCTCGTCACATGGATCATTGCGCTGGCCGTTGCGGTTTCGTCGCTCCTGGCCGGCAGGAGCCTGCTGCATTATTTCCAGCTGGAGAGCTACCAGTTCGCCGGTTATTTCCGCACGCTGCGCCGCAACTGGAAGCGCGCGGTGCTGCCCGGCGTCATCATGGCGGTGTATCTGACGCTGCTGCTGCTCATTCACCGTTCGGTGGACCGCTTCATTGAGCCGGACAGCCTGCTTCGCATCCTGCCGGCTCTTGGTGCGCTGGCGCTGGCGGCGCTGGGCGGAATGTGGTGCAGCAGCATCCTGCAGGTGAAGAAGGCGAAGAAGCCCTTCGTCGTCACCATGCGCGTCAAGAGGACATATATCGTCAGCGGGATCGTCTTCACGCTCCTGCTGGCTGCCGTCGGTTTCCTGCTGGCGGGCGAGGAGCCGAAGCTGTATGTGCTGGGCCTGTTCCCGCTGCTGCTGCCGCTGTGGATCGCGCTGGGTGGACTGTGTGCATGGCCTGTGGAAAAAGCGGTGAGCGAGATGTACTTCCGCGATGCGCAGAAGAAGCTCGCCGCCCGTCCGGACCTGATCAAGATCGGCATCACCGGCTCCTACGGCAAGACCAGCGTCAAGTTCATCCTCGGCGCCATCCTGCAGGAGAAGTTCCAGGTGCTGGTCACGCCCTCGAGCTTCAACACGCCCATGGGCGTGACGCGCATCATCCGTGAAAAGCTGATGCCCGCCCATCAGGTGTTCGTGGCGGAGATGGGCGCGCGCCATGTGGGCGATATCAGGGAGCTGTGCCGCCTGGTGCACCCGCATCACGGCGTGCTGACCTCCGTGGGTCCGCAGCATCTGGATACCTTCCACACCATCGAGCGCATCAAGTCCACCAAGTACGAGCTGATGGACGCGATCCCGGACGGGGGCTGCTGCTTCTTCCCGGACGACGGTGCGATCTGCCGCGAGCTGTTCGACAGGACCCGCAAGACGAAACGCCTGTGCGCCCTGCACGGCGCGGACGATGCGGACGTGTGGGCCAGCGACGTGACGGTGTCGCCCGCGGGCAGCGCCTTCACGCTGCACACGATGAATGACGAGATCCGCTGCGAAACGAAACTGCTGGGCGAGCACAACATCCAGAACATCCTCCTGGCGGCGACCGTTGCGCTGCATCTGGGCATGACCCTGCGCCAGGTGGCGCGCGGTATCGCCTGCATCATGCCGGTGGAGCACCGGCTGCAGCTGATCCCCTCCGCGGGTGTGACGATCATCGACGACGCCTTCAACTCCAACCCCAACGGCGCGAAGGCCGCGCTGAAGGTGCTCAAGGAGTTCTCCGGCCGCAGGATCATCATCACCCCCGGCATGGTGGAGCTGGGCGAGGGCGAAGAGGCGTTCAACCACGATTTCGGCCTGTACATGGCGGAATGCGTGGATGTGGCGATCCTGGTGGGCCGCAGGCATACCGAGCCCATCGCCAGGGGCCTGAGGGAAGGCGGCTTCCCGGAGGCGGATCTGCATGTCGTGTCCTCGCTGGACGAGGCGGCGGCGCTGCTGCGGCAGCTCGGCCATGCGGGCGACGTGGCGCTGTTCGAGAACGATCTGCCGGACAATTATTCCGAAAACTGACTGAATCCTTGGAGGCAATGACATATGGCTAAGACCCAACTGGGCGTGATCTTCGGCTCCCGCTCCTGCGAGCGCGAGGTCGCGATCATCAGCGCTGTGCAGCTGATGAATCATGTGGACCCGGAAAAGTATGATGTGATCCCTGTGTATATCAGCGAGCAGGGCGTGTGGTACACCGGCAGCGCGCTGCGCTCCATCAAGGCGTTCAACCCCTTCAACCCGGACGCAAAGGGCGTGGAGCAGGTGGCGCTGGACGTGACGGCGGGCTCCGGCGCGCTGATCGCAAACCGTCCCGCCAAGGGCCTCTTCGGCCATCCGACCCAGGAGGTCGTGGCGCGGTTGGAGGTCTGCGTGATCGTCATGCACGGTCTCAACGGCGAGGACGGCACCCTGCAGGGCATGCTGGAGCTGGCGAACCTGCCTTACACCTCCACGGGCGTGGCCGGCAGCGCCATCGGCATGGACAAGATCATGATGAAGCAGTTCTTCCGCGGCGCGGGCACGCTGCCCTGCCTGCCGGACTGCTGGTTCACGCGCTCCATGTTCGCCGCGGACCGCGAGGCGGTGCTGGACCGGGTGGAGAAGGAGCTGGGCTATCCGGTGTTCGTCAAGCCCGCCAACCTCGGCTCCTCCATCGGCGTGTCCCGCGCCAATGACCGCGAGGGGCTGATCGACAGCCTTGAGCTCGCCTTTGACTACGACCGCCGCGTGCTGGTGGAGAAGGGCCTCGACAGGCCGATCGAGCTGAACTGCTCCGTCCTGGGCTATGACGACGATGTGGAGGCCAGCCCGATCGAGATGCCCATCAGCGGCGAGGAGTTCCTCGACTTCCGCGAGAAGTATCTGGCCAGCGGCGGCTCCAAGGGCATGGCAAGCCTGCACCGTGTACTGCCTGCGCCCATCGAGGACAGCCTGCGCGACGAGATCCAGCGCATCTCCTGCGACATCTTCCGCATGCTGGACTGCAAGGGCGTCGTGCGCATCGACTACATGTTCGACCGCGCCACGGAAAAGGTCTACATCACGGAGATCAACACCATCCCCGGCAGCCTCGCCTTCTACCTGTGGGAGAACAAGGGCGTGAAGTATTCGCAGCTGATCGACCGCATGGTGACGGCCGCCCTCCGCGCCCACGAGGACCGCAACATGCGCAACTATGCCTACACCTCCGATATCCTCAAGGGCGTGTCCCTGGGCGGCGCGAAGGGCGCAAAGGGCGCCAAGGGCACGAAGGGCGTGAAGCTGTGATGACGCCGGAACGCAAGCGCCGCGTGGCGCGCTATGACGCAGCGGAAGGGGAGGCGGCCGAGCCCGCAGCCCCGCTGCCGCGCAACGCCGTGGCGACGAACACCGGCGTGCGCCTCGCCTGCACGATGGCGGCGATGATCGGCCTGTTCGCGCTCTTCCTGTGCTGGCAGGAGCGGGAAAGCCGGGTGATCCGGCGCTTTGCGGTGCAGTCCGCTGCGCTGACGGCGATCCATGCGCTGTGCGCGGCCTGCGCGCTGGCGCTGGGCTTCGCGGTGGGCGGCGTGCCGTATCTGGGGCTGATCGTGACGCTGATGTGCTGGCTGTTCTACATCGCGGTGCTGGTGCTGCTGGTCTTCGGCCGCATCCGCCTGATGGAGAAGGCGTGGCAGGGCGTCCGGTTCGATTATCCCGCGCCGGTCGAGCGGCTGCTTGCACGGTTTTACTGAGCGGCCGCCGCAGCTGTGCACGGCTTACGCTGAAACGGAGGGGAACTATGCATCTGAAAGAGATCGAATCCCCAAAGGTGCTGAAAAACATGTCTCTGGAGGAGATGGAGGATCTGGCTTCCCAGATCCGCACGGAGCTGGTCGCGACCATATCAAAGCGCGGCGGCCATCTCGCCTCCAACCTCGGCGTGGTGGAACTGACCATCGCGCTGCACCGGGTATTCGATATGCCGCAGGACAAGCTGGTCTTCGACGTGGGGCATCAGAGCTACGTCCACAAGCTTCTCACCGGCAGATACAAGCAGTTTCATACGCTGCGTTCCTTCGGCGGCCTGAGCGGCTTCCCCAAAAGGAGCGAGAGCGAATACGACGCATTTGAGACGGGTCACGCCTCCACGGCGATCTCCGCCGCCCTTGGATATGCGCGGGCGAGGGATCTGCTGGGGCAGGATTACCGGGTGATCGCGCTGGTCGGCGACGGCGCGATGACGGGCGGCATGTGCTATGAGGCGCTCAACGACGCCGGCAACACGGGCACGCGGATGATCGTGATCCTCAACGATAACGAAATGTCCATCGCGCCCAATGTCGGCGCCCTGTCGCGGCACCTGACGGACCTGCGCGCCTCCCGCGGATGGACGAGCACGAAGAAGGCCGTCCGCAGCGGTCTGAGCCGTATCCCGCTGATCGGCAAGCCCCTGACGGCTGCCGCTGCGTGGGTGAAGGACACGGTCAAGTCCGTCTTCATGTCCGAGGAGAAGGAAGGCTTCTTCGACGCGCTGGGCTTCCATTATTATGGCCCGATCAACGGGCACGATCTGTCCGGCCTGATCAACACGCTGGAGAAGGTCAAGGCGCTGGAGGAGCCGGTCGTCGTGCATGTCCTGACCCGCAAGGGCTACGGCTACGACAAGGCGGAGCAGCGCCCGGAGGCCTTCCACGGCACGCCGCCCTTCTATGTGGAAACCGGCGACGCCCGCAAGACCTCGAAGCTGCCCTCCTACGGCAGGGTCATGGCGGAAACGCTGGCGGACATGGCGGAAACGGACCGGCGCATCGTAGCGGTCACTGCCGCGATGCCAAGCGGTACCGGACTGAATCATTTCGGGGAGCGCCACCCGGACAGGATGCTCGACGTGGGCATCACCGAGGAGCATGCGGTGAC
Organism: Clostridiales bacterium; assembly: GCA_015056155.1. Taxonomy (GTDB): domain Bacteria; phylum Bacillota; class Clostridia; order Christensenellales; family Aristaeellaceae; genus UBA11524. The sequence goes on along the minus strand of SVGU01000056.1, from coordinate 10,248 downwards.
GCTGTGCGCAGGCATGGCGGCGGGCGGCATGAAGCCCTATTTTGCGGTGTACGCCTCCTTCTTCCAGCGGAGCTTCGACCAGCTGATCCATGACGTGTGCATGCCGGCGCTGAACGTGACGCTGCTGCTGGACCGGGCAGGTCTGGTGGGCGAGGACGGCGCGACGCACCACGGCGTGTGGGATCTGGCGTCGATGCTGCCGGTGCCGAACCTGACGGTGCTGGCGCCGCGGGATCTGAACGAGCTGCGGGCGATGCTGCGCTGGACGCAGACGCACGACGGCCCCTGCGCGATCCGCTACGGCAGACGCCCGGTGGATCTGAGCGGCGATTATCCCTGCCGGGCAGACTTCGTCCCCGGAAAGTGGGAAACGATGGAGGAAGGCAGCGACGTGACGCTCCTGGCCGTGGGCTCCATGGTGGAGGAGGCGGTCGAGGTGCGCAGGCTCCTGGACAAAAAGGGAATCCGGGCGAGGCTGGTGAACTGCTCCAGCGTCAAGCCCATGGACGAGGATTTCCTGCGCGGCATCGGGGACACGCCCTACGTCACCATCGAGGAGCATGTCATGACCGGCGGCTTCGGCGCGGCGGTCTGCAGCCTGATGCAGCAGGAGGCAAGGCCTGCGCCGATGATCTGCTTCGCCATCCCGGACACCTTCGTCCAGCATGGCGGCAGGGGACAGCTGCTGCGGTATCTGGGGCTGGATGCAGAGCAGATGGCGCAGCGTATCATCACAGAATTGCACGAAAGGAACCAAGGCACATGAGTGATAAGCAGCGCGCAGACGTGGCGCTGGTGGAGCGCGGCCTGTGTGAGAGCAGGTCGAAGGCCCAGGCGAGCATCATGGCGGGCGAGGTCTATGTCGGCACGCGCCGGATCAACAAGGCCTCGGAGATCATCAAGCCGGAGGATGAGCTGCACCTCAAGGGCAGCGCCAATCCCTACGCCAGCCGCGGCGGCCTGAAGCTGGAGAAGGCGATCCGCTCCTTCTCTGCGGACCTGACCGGCCGGGTCTGCATGGATATTGGCGCGGCGACGGGCGGCTTTACCGACGTCTGCCTGCAAAACGGCGCGGCCCATGTCTATGCCATTGACGTCGGCTATGGACAGTTCGCATGGAAGCTGCGCAACGATCCCCGCGTCACGCTGATGGAGCGCACCAACGCCCGCCACCTGACGCCGGACATGGTGCCCCTGCACCCGACGGTGACGGTGATGGACGTGTCCTTCATCAGCATCCGGCTGATCCTCCCGGTGGCGGCGCAGCTGATGGGCGAGGAGGGCGTGTTCTACACGCTCATCAAGCCGCAGTTCGAGGCAGGCCCCGACCGCGTGGGAAAGAAGGGCGTCGTCCGGGATGCGAAGGTGCATCAGGATGTTCTGCAGGAGATCGTCGATTTCTGCCCGACCATCGGCTGGCAGGTGCAGGCGCTGGATTATTCGCCCATCAAGGGGCCGGAGGGCAACATCGAGTTCCTTGCGAAGATCACCGTGCGCACGCAGGAAACCGAGCCGTGCACGCCCGAAATGATCCGGGAGCTGGTGAATCGCGCCCATCAGGACATGAAGGGCTGACGGCACAGAAAATGAGTGAACAGGTGATGAGATGCGAGTCGGACTGATGGTGCATGGCAGGCGTGCGGATGCGGTCAGCCATGCCAGACACGCGGCGGATTATCTGCTGGCAGCCGGGGCGAGCGTCTGCGCGGAGGACGACGCGGCGGCGCTTCTGGGGGATGCGGTGACGCCCTTCTCCCGGGCACACGGCGCGGACGTGATCATCACGCTGGGCGGCGACGGCACGTTCCTGCGCGGCGCACAGTATGCGCTGATGTGGGATGCGGCGCTGCTGGGCGTGAACCTCGGCCGGGTCGGCTTCCTTGCGGAGACCGAGCCGGACGGTCTGGAGGATGCGCTGGACACGGTGATCGGCGGCGCATACCGGACGGAGCGACGGCCGGTGCTGGAGGTGCAGTGCGGCGGGAAGACGTGGTACGGCCTCAATGACGTGGTCGTCAGCCGCGGCGGGTATTCGCGCCTGATCACCATCGACGCGCTGGTGGATGGGGATCCTGCCGGGCGGTATGTGGCGGACGGGCTGATCGTCGCCACGCCCACGGGCTCCACCGGCTACTGCCTGTCCGCGGGCGGCCCGGTGGTCTCGCCGAAGGTGGACTGTATGGTCATCACGCCCATCTGCGCCCATACCCTGCAGCACCGTCCCTGCGTGGTGCAGGGCAGCGCACGCATCCGCCTGGCCCTGGTGGAGGAGGATGTGCAGAGCGCATCGCTGCAGGTGGACGGCCAGACCTGCGTGGAGCTGACGGCGGGCATGTCCGTCGACGTGCGAAGGGATGCGCGGGAGCTGCGCATCATCCGCCTGCGGGAAAGAAGCTTTTTCCAGCTTGTCCGGGACAAGCTGACAGAATGGACACGATGATCACAAACGCTCTGACAAGGAGAGAAGGAAGATGAAAACAGTACGGCAGGTCGCGATTCTCGACATCATCGAGAAGAACGAGATCGAAACGCAGGAGGAGCTGGCCGACGCGCTCCGTCAGCGGGGCATCAAGGTCACCCAGGCCACGGTATCCCGCGACATCAAGGAGCTGCGGCTGCTCAAGGTGCTCACCCCGATGGGGACATACAAGTATGCCACGGCGGACAAGGCGGAAAACGGCCTGTCCGAGCGTTTCATCCGCATGCTGGCGGAATCCCTGCTGAGCGTGGCGGCGAGCAACAACCTGATCGTCGTCAAGACGCTCAACGGTTCTGCCAATGTGGCGGCGGAGGCGCTGGACAGCCTGCACTGGCCGGAGATCCTGGGCACCATCGCCGGCGACAACACCATCCTGCTTGTCATCCGCGCGACGGAGGACGTGCCTTCCGTGATGGGACGCATCCAGGACATGATGAAGTAACCTGCGGACGACCATGACAAGGAGCATCATCAAATGATCTTATCCATGCGAATGCACAACATCGCCCTGATCGAGCAGCTGACGCTCGAATTCGGCGATGGACTGCACGTCATGACCGGCGAAACAGGCGCGGGCAAGTCGATCGTCGTGGACGCGGTGAACCTGGTTCTGGGCGGCCGGGCGGACCGTGACCTGATCCGCACGGGAACGGACAAGGCCTGGGTGGAGGCGGTCTTCGACGCCTGCGGGAACGAGCAGGTCGCCCAGTGGGCGCAGAGTCAGTCCATGGAGGACTTCGACGGCACGATCACCCTCTACCGGGAGATCACCCGGACGGGGCGGAACCTCTGCCGCATCTGCGGGGTCGTGATGCCGGTGAGCCAGCTGCGGGAGGTCGCGGCGATGCTCATGGACGTCCACGGCCAGCATGACGCGCAGTTCCTCATGAACAGCCAGTTCCATCTGCTGTTTCTTGACGCTGCGGGCGGGGAGGACTACCAGGCGCTGCTGTCCCGGGTGGACGCGGCGTATCAGGCCTTCATCGCCAATCACCGCCAGTACGGCAGGCTCGTCCGGGAAAACGAGAAGAAGCAGTACCGGATGGAGAGCCTGAAAAAGTCGCTGGAGGAGCTGAAAAAGGCGAAGCTGAAGGCGGGTGAGGAGGAATCCCTGACCGCCGAGAAGGAGCGCTTCCGCCATTCCGAGAAGATCGCGACGGCTGTGCAGACGGCGCACCGGGCGATCTCCGCCAGCGAGGACAGCGAATCGGTGCTGACCCGTGTGAAGGAGGCGGCGGATGCGCTGCGGGGACTTTCCGCTCTCGGAGAGCCGTATGCATCCCTCGCGCAGCGGTGCGAATCTTCCTATTATGAATTGGAGGAGCTGGGCTACGAGCTCAGCGCGCTGGCGGAGAGCGGGGATTTCGACCCGGCCCGCGCCGAGCAGGTGGAGACCCGCCTCGATCTGATCCGCCGGATGGAGCGCAAGTACGGCGACACCATCCCGGAGATCCTCGCCGCCCAGGAAGCAATGCAGGAGGAATACGACAACTTCGCCTCGATGGACCAGCAGCTGGCCGTCATGGGCGCTGAGCACAAGCGGCTCCTGTCTGCCTACCGCGCGCTGGCCCGTCAGCTGACCGAAGCGCGCCATGTGCTGGCGGACGCCTTTGAAAAGCAGATGATGGAGCAGCTGAAGGATCTGGGCATGGGACACACCGTCTTCAAGGTGTCCTTCGCCCTGCGTCCGGAGGGAAAGGTGCTCATGCCGCAGTCCGTGGGCGACGATGTGATCGAGTTCATGATCTCCCCGAACCCCGGCGAGCCGCTCAAACCCCTGTCCAAGATCGCATCCGGCGGCGAGCTGTCCCGCATGATGCTGGCGATCAAGTGCCTCGAGGCGGAGAAGGGCGGCGTCGGGACGATGGTCTTCGACGAGATCGACACGGGCATCAGCGGACGCATGGCGCAGGTCGTTGCGGAGAAGCTGGCCATCATCGCGCGGAACCGGCAGGTCCTGTGCGTGACCCATCTGCCGCAGATCGCGGCCATGGCGGCGCATCAGTTCCTGGTGGAAAAGCGCGTGGAAGGGGAGCGGACGAACACCTCCGTCCGGGCGCTGACGCACGAGGAGCGCATCGGCGAGGTTGCCAGAATGCTCGGCGGCGCCGACGGCAGCGAGGGTTCTGCCCGTGCCCATGCCGCCCACATGCTGGATGTGGCGGCTGCGCAGAACCAGTAATTACCGGTTTCGGTTGGAGCAAATCTGATGATGCCTGATATTGTGAAAGATATATAAAATCAGAACACAGGAATTGTCAGATTTTTTTCTGTACGGATCGGCGATATCTATGTTATAATAAAAACAGTATGAGTGAATGATCAGAGCAGCATGTCAGCGCTCTGTATAGTATGGAAGGGGGACCTCCGTCCGTGTTTCGTATGAGAATGTTTCCCGGCGGCACGCATCCGCATGAGGGTGTGAATGGCAAGGCTGTCAACGGCAGCAATGCGATCGTTGAGCTGCCCGCGCCCGCCCGTGTCGTCATCCCGCTGTCCCAGCACATCGGCGCGCCCGCCAGGGCCATCGTCGCCAAGGGCGATGCGGTGCTGATGGGCCAGAAGATCGGCGAGGCACAGGGCTTCGTGTCCGCGAATGTGCACGCCTCCGTGTCCGGCAAGGTCGTTTCCGTTGAGGACGTCGAGGTCGCCAGCGGCGAAAAGGTTCCCGCGGTCGTGATTGAGAACGACTATCAGAATACCTGGGTCGAGCTGCACCCGGCGCAGCGCCCCGAAAGCCTGACGGCCAAAGAGCTGCAGGAGATCATCCGCGAGGCCGGCATCGTCGGCCAGGGCGGCGCGGCGTTCCCCACGTCCGTCAAGCTGACCCCCGCGCAGGGCAAGACCATCGAGACGCTGGTCATCAACGGCGCGGAGTGTGAGCCCTACCTGACCTCCGACCATCGCCTGATGGTGGAGAAGGCGGCGCAGATCATTGACGGCCTGCGCCTGATGATGCTGGCGCTGGATGTGAAGCGCGCCGTCATCGGCGTGGAGAAGAACAAGCCCGACGCGATCGAAGCGCTGCGCGCGTGCTGCACGGGCGTGGGCGGCGACGGCATCACGGTGATGGCGCTGCCGGTCATGTACCCGCAGGGCGGCGAGAAGCAGCTGGTTTACGCCACCACCCGCCGCAAGGTTCCCACCGGCGGTCTGCCTCTGGACGTGGGCTGCGTGGTCTGCAATGTCGGTACCGTCTACGCGGTCCAGCAGGCCATCCGCGAGGGCAAGCCCCTTGTCCAGCGCGTGACCACCATGGGCGGCCTGGTCAACAACCCCGGCAACTTCCTTGTGCCCATCGGCTGCTCCGTCGGCAACCTGATCGACGCCTGCGGAGGCCTCAAAAACGACGTCCGCATGCTCATCAGCGGCGGCCCCATGATGGGGATGGCCATCAACCGCTTCGACATCCCGGTGACCAAGGGCACCTCCGGCGTGCTCGCCCTGGGCAAGGAAGCGGTCGACCCCGAGGAGAGCCCCTGCATCAACTGCGGCCGCTGCGTCAAGACCTGCCCCATGCAGCTGATGCCCACCAAGCTGGATCTGCTGCTGCGCAAGGGCGAGTACGAAGAGGCGGAAAAGTGCGGCGTGCTCAATTGCATGGAGTGCGGCGCCTGCACCTTCGTCTGCCCGGCGAAGCGCCTGCTGACCCAGTCCTGCCGTCAGGGCAAGAAGGTCATCCGCGCCCGCCAGAAGAAGGAAGCCGAGCGCAAGGCTGCCGAAAAAGCACAGGAGAAGTAAGAAAGGGGAGACACCACCTACATGCAGAACAATTTTGTTGTTTCCTCCTCTCCGCATCTGCGTGAAAAAGCGACCACGCAGCGGATTATGCAGGAGGTTTGCCTCGCGCTGGCGCCTGCCGGCATCGCGAGCATCGTCATCTTTGGCTACCAGGCCGCGATTCTCATCGCGATCTGCGTGGCTGTCTGTGTCGCGTCCGAGTTCCTGTGGCAGATGGTGACGAAGCAGAAGGTCACTGTCTCCGACTGGAGCGCGGTGGTCACCGGCCTGCTGCTGGCCTACAACCTGCCGGCGTCCGCGCCGTGGTGGATGGCCGTGATCGGCAGCGTGATCGCCATCGTGCTGGTGAAGCAGTTCTTCGGCGGCATCGGCAGCAACTTCATGAACCCCGCGCTGACCGCCCGTGCGATCCTGTTCCTGAGCTGGTCCACGCTGATGGGCGCGAGCTACCCCGTTGCCGCGATGGACGCTGTGACCGGCGCGACCCCCCTGGCGAAGCTGAATGCCGGCCTGATGGGCGACTTTTCCATGCTGGACCTGTTCCTGGGCAAGCATGGCGGCATGCTGGGCGAGACCTGCGCGATTGCGCTGATCCTCGGCGGCGTGTACCTGATCATCCGCGGCATCGTGGACTGGCGCATCCCCGTGACCTTCATCGGCACGGTGTTCGTCTGCTACCTGCTCAAGGACGGCGCCGAGCTTGCTCTGGCGCAGCTGCTCTCCGGCGGCCTGCTGCTGGGCGCGTTCTTCATGGCGACCGACTACTCCACCAGCCCGGTTACATCTCTTGGCCGGATCATCATGGGCGTGGGCTGCGGCCTGCTGCTGTTCGTGATCCGCGCGTTCGCCAGCTATCCGGAGGGCTGCTCCTTCGCGATCCTGTTCATGAACGTCGCAACCCCCATGATCGACCGCTTTACTGCGCCGCGTCCTTTCGGGGAGGTGAAGAAGCATGCCTAAGAAGCCGAATTTCTTCAGTGTGTTCCTCAATGGCCTGATCTGGGAGAACCCCACCTTCTCCCTGATGCTGGGCATGTGTCCGACGCTGGCCATCACCATCGCCGGCTCCAACGGTCTGGGCATGGGCCTGGCGACCACCGCCGTGCTCGTCTGCTCCAACCTGCTGATCAGCATCCTGCGCAACGTCATCCCGGAGAAGGTCCGCATCCCTGCGTTCATCGTGGTCATCGCGTCCTTCGTTACCATCATTGACCTGGTGCTGAAGGCCTTCATCCCCGCCCTGAGCGAGAGCCTGGGCATGTACATCCCCCTGATCGTCGTCAACTGCATTATCTTCGCCCGCGCGGAGTCCTATGCGTTCAAAAACCCGCCGATCCTGTCCATCGCGGACGGCCTCGGCATGGGCCTGGGCTTCACTTTCGCGATCACCTTGCTGTCCGTGATCCGTGAGGTCATCGGCACCGGCAAGATCTTCGGCGCGGCCATCATGCCCGCTTCCTATCAGCCCATGGCGATCATGACGCAGGTGCCCGGCGGCTTCGTGACTCTCGGTATCCTGCTGATCCTCGTCAATGCCCTGCGTAGCATGGCACAGAAGAAGTCCCGAAAGGAGGCGGAGGCATGAACGGCGCTCTGATTCAAAACCTGTTTACCGAGTCCGGCGGGATGAATCCCTACCTCCAGATCCTGATCGGCGCACTGCTGGTGAACAACTTCGTCATGAACAAGTTCCTGGGCATCTGCCCCTTCCTCGGCGTTTCGAAGAAGTTCGATACGGCGCTGGGCATGGGCATGGCCGTTACCTTCGTCATGACGCTGGCTTCCTTTGTGACGTGGATCGTCAATGAATTCCTGCTGCTGCCCTTCGACCTTGCCTACATGCAGACGATCGCCTACATTCTGGTTATCGCCGTGCTGGTGCAGATCGTCGAGATGGCGCTGAAGAAGCTCTCTCCCTCCCTGTACCAGGCGCTGGGCGTGTATCTGCCCCTGATCACCACCAACTGCGCGGTGCTGGGCGTGGCGATCCTGAATACCGATGAAGGCTACAACCTGATGGAGAGCACCTTCAACGGTTTCTGCGCTGCGCTGGGCTTCACGCTGGCGATGGTCCTGTTCGCCTGCATCCGCGAGAAGCTTTCGCTGGCCAAGATGCCCAAGTGGATGGACGGCTTCCCCGGCGCACTGATCACCGCTGGCCTGATGGCTGTTGCCTTCCAGGGCTTCGGCGGCATCATCTGATGAAAGGAGCAACAAAAGTATGGAAATTCTGATTGCTGCTCTGATTCTTGGCGCAATGGGTCTGGTTTTCGGCCTGCTGCTGACCTACACCTCCAAGGTGTTCGCCGTTCCCGCCAATCCCACCCGCGATGCGATCCGTGATGTGCTGCCCAGCGCCAACTGCGGCGCCTGCGGCTATCCCGGCTGCGACGGCTGCGCGGATGCGATCGCCTGCGGCAAGGCCCCGGTCAACGCCTGTCCTGTGGGCGGCGCGGAGGTCGGCGCGAAGATCGCTGCCATCATGGGCGTTGAGCCCGCGAATGCCGCAGACCGCAAGGTTGCCCGCGTGATCTGCCAGGGCGACTGCGCCTCTGCGAAGGTGAAGTTCGAGTACTTCGGCATCCAGGACTGCGTCGCTGCCTCCACGGTCAACGACGGCAACAAGGCCTGCAGCTTCGCCTGCCTGGGCCTGGGCACCTGCGTGAAGGCCTGCCAGTTCGACGCGATCCACATCGACCCCGAACGCCGCATCGCTGTGGTGGACGAGGACAAGTGCACCGCCTGCGGCAAGTGCGCCGAGGCGTGCCCCAAGAACGTCATCGAGCTCCAGTCCGCCAACGCGGATGTGGCGCTCCTGTGCCGCAATACCGCCAAGCTCAAGCAGGTCATGGACGTGTGCAAGGTTGGCTGTATCGGCTGCCAGAAGTGCGCCAAGGCCTGTAAGTTCGGCGCGATCACCATGGAGAACAACCTCCCCGTGATTGATTACAGTAAGTGCCGTGCCTGCCACATGTGTGCCGAGGCCTGCCCGACCGGCGCGATCAAGGCCCTCAAGCCGCGTCAGGCTGCGGAGATCAATCAGGATGTGTGCATCGGCTGCACCATCTGCGCCCGCAACTGCCAGTTCGGCGCCATCGAAGGCACCCTGAAGCAGCCCCACAAGGTCAACGCGGCCTGCACCGGCTGCGGCGTGTGTGCCGAGAAGTGCCCCAAGAAGTGCATCACCATGAAGGAAGCCACTGCGCCCCGCGACCCCAAGGCGGCGGTGGAAGCGCCCGCCAAGCCCGCGGCTCCTGCCGCCAAGACCCAGGCATAATACATCAGCCGTCCCGGAACACTGTGTCCGGGGCGGCTTTCTGATCCACATATCAACAGGCCCGTCGGAACGGACGCGGCATTGTATACCGATCCCTCCTTTGTACCGTGACAACACATGGCAGCGGCGCGGGTCAAGCGTGATAAAGCCGGTGATTTGTAAGCATTATCATGCGAAATAAGATATGAAATATCGCGCAAAAGAGGGGATACCATCTTGCAAAATTCGTGAAATGACTGTATAATAGAAAGCTGTGAGAGATGGATCAGCCAGAGACCGGAAAACGGTTTCGAAAGGCTTTTTCCTACACCGGAGAGCGATCTCCACGCAAATGCAGAAAAGGAGTTGTTTCCAATGGCGAAGAAGTTTGTTTACCTCTTCACTGAGGGTAACGGCAGCATGCGCGAGCTGCTGGGCGGCAAGGGCGCGAACCTGGCCGAGATGACCAACATCGGTCTGCCCGTGCCCCAGGGCTTCACCATTTCTACCGAAGCCTGCACCCAGTACTACGAGGACGGCCGTCAGATCAACGCCGACATCGAGGCTGAGATCATGGCGAACGTTGCCAAGCTGGAGGAGATCACCGGCAAGAAGTTCGGTGACAAGGAGAACCCCCTGCTGGTCTCCGTCCGTTCCGGCGCCCGCGCTTCCATGCCCGGCATGATGGATACCATCCTGAACCTGGGCCTGAACGAGGAAGTCGTTGAGGTTCTGGCTGCCAAGTCCGGCAACCCCCGTTGGGCTTACGACT
>SVGU01000055.1 GCA_015056155.1 Clostridiales bacterium | reverse complement strand
CGCGATCTCCACACGCCGGGGGTCCACGAGACCGACCGCGTGCAGGTGGAGTTCCCGGACGTGCTGACCACGGACATCTCCACGGTGGCCGCGGCGGTCAACCTCCTGCACACGGCCCAGGCGGCGAGCATCGAGACGCTGGTCAAGCTCCAGCATCCGGAGTGGAGCTCCAAGCAGATCGACGACGAGGTGGATCTGGTCATGCAGCAGCAGGGCATCCCTGCCCCGGACGCGGTGCCGAAGCTGGGAGACCTGGAGTGAGGTGAGTAACCGATGGCCGGATTCGGCTTCAACACAGGGCTGGACGGCCACCGGCTCGTCCCACTCACGGAGGAGGAGTCCGAGGAGGTCGCCCAGGGCATCAAGGAGATCTACCGGCGGGCCGGCGAGCGGATGCTGACCACCACCGCCAGGCGCTTCTCCCGGGGCATCACGCAGCCCGGCTGGGCGGAGCGCAAGGCCTCGGAGGTTTTGGCCGCGCATGAGCAGCTGCGCCACGACCTGGAGCGGGCCGGAAAAGAGAGGGAAAGCCTCCTGCGGGACGTGATGACGCGGGGCTATGTGACCGGCAGTCAGCGGTTCTACGCCCAGATGGGCGCGGTGCTGGGGCCGGTACAGCACATCAGCCCCAACGCCATGAAGGCCGGCTACATCCTGGCCGACCTGAACAACAACCTGAACACGGCGGAGCGGCGGATCCTCCGGCAGTTTGACGACAGCTACGCAAACATCATCGGCGCGGTCTCGGCGGAGATGGCCACGGGCGTCACGAACACGCGGGAGGCGGTCGGGGACGCGCTGCGGGCCTTCGCCGATCAGGGCATCACCTCGTTTGTCGACCGCGGCGGGCACCGCTGGACGCTGGAAAACTATTCGGAGATGGCGGTGCTGACGGCGATCGAGCGGTCTACCATCTCCGGCTATACGGACACGATGCAGTCCTATGGCTACGACCTGGCAGTCATCGACGGCCACGCCGGCGCCTGCCCGATCTGCGCGGCCTGGGAGGGCGTGATCGTCTCCGTCAGCGGGGACAATCCGGACTATCCCTCGCTCCTGGACGCGGAGAACGACGGCTGCTTCCATCCGCGGTGCCTGCACGGGATCTCGACCTACTATCCGGGGATCTCCCACGCGCCGGAGGGCGGCTTCCGCAACGAGCCCAGGGAGATCGAGCAGCCCTCCCGCCAGTACACCGCCAGGAGCAAGCAGCGCTACATGGAGCGCCAGATCCGCAAGTACAAGGACAGGGCCATCGTCGCCCAGACACGGCTGCAGAAAGCCCAGGCGCTCGAGTTCATCCGCCGCTGGCAGCAGCAGCTCGATCAGCTGATCGACGACCAGCCGGAGGACGATTATCTGTATCGGCACAAGGGAAGGGAAACAAGCGAGTTTGGAAAACGGTTCGCCGATGTTTCAGATTCATATGTGGACGGATATACTCCCGGCGCCGGCACGATATCCAAAGAGCCTGGGTACAGCGATCCGACCAAAGGCCATGAAACAACAATCGCCGAAGGATTGCGTAAATCCATCGGCGGTGATGTGATGCTCATAAACAATAAGGGGAACGTGAGTAAGCCTGATCTCGAATGGCACGGGAAAAGCTGGGAGATTAAAAGCACGTCTTCCGTCACATCCATTGACACGCAAGTAAGAAAGGGCCTGGGCCAGATTGCCAAATACCATGGAAACCTGATCATAGACAACAGCGGAACGGATTTCGATACCTTCCAGAGAACCGCAATCGAACGAATCCAGAGATCCGCAAAAGAAAACTTCGATGTCGCGTTTTTCCACAACAGTGAGTTTGTGAAAATACTGAGGTACGAAAAAAGATGAAGCGTAGGCCTCAAACCAAAGGGTAATCGGCGCGTCCTCATCTTCAACTCAATAGTACCACATGTGCGACACTTCGTCAAGCATCATGTGCGAACAAAAGGAGCTGATCGAGCATGGCAACCCGGAAGACGGCAGCTGAGACCGTCACGATCCCGAAGAGCGAGCTGAAGGCGCTGGTGGACGCGGTCAACAGCCTGGAGGCGGCGGACGCGATCTACAAGACCTGCCAGGCGTCGCTGTTCAAGAACTACGCCCAGAGCGTGGTCGGATCCGCGTCTGTGCAGCAGGCCGTCAAGGCGGCCGAGGCGGCGCTCGCGTAAACATCCAGGCCCCCGGAGGTCTGCGGACCGACCGTGAAAGCTCAGCCCGTCGCGGCGGCATGAGAAAGGCATATCCGGAACCCCTGCGCTACGCGGGGGAAAAACGGCCCGATTTCGGGCGTTTGACGTCCAGATGAATAAATACTCATCCGAAGGGCGCAAGGGGGCAAATCGACCCCCAAACCCTCGCCTGTGGTGTACGCCGCGAACAAACCTGACAGAGAGCAGACTGTGCAAAAGCAGCCTGCTTTTTGAATTGCCCGTCGGGGAGGCTATACCCCGGACTTCAGAGCTGGAAGGGACCAGCATAAAAAACCGAAGGAGGAACGCACACATGGACATCTCATCCCTGAAGACCTATCTCGGAGACGAACTCTTCGGCCAGGTCGAGGAGAAGCTGAAGGGCGTGGACGGCATGCAGCTGATCGCGACCAACGACGGCTCCTGGCTGCCGAAGTCCAGGCTGGACGAGGAGCTGAACAAGCTGAAGGACAGCAGGACGACGATCTCTACCCTGACCCGGCAGCTTGAGGAGGCAAAGAAGGCCGGCGAGAGCGTGACCACGCTGCAAGCCACCATCGACAGCCTCAAGCAGCAGGTGGCGGAGCGCGACACGACCATCACCGGGATGAAACGCTCCGGCAAGATCCAGGACAAGCTGCGGGCGGCGAACGCAAAGGACGTCGCCGTCGTGATGCGGCTGCTGGACGACTCCAAGATCGGCGAGGATGACAAGGGCAATCTGACCGGCGTGGACGATCAGATCAAGGCCCTGAAAGAGGCGTCCGGGTATCTGTTCAACGAGCAGTCCGGGGGCAAGGCCGGTTTCGGCGGCGGGAAGGATCCTGCCTCCGGCGGCGGCGAGAACAACAAAGGCAACTCCAGCATCAATGCCGCCATCCGCGCAGCTGCGGGCTACGGCGGCTGAACCCCTTCGTGAAAACTGAAAGGAGATTATGAATTATGGCTATCATCGATCGTACTGGCGCTGAGGTCCTGATCCCCGAGGAGAACGCGCGTGAAATCCTGCAGGCCGTCCCCGAGCAGTCCGTGGCGATGCGGCTGATGCGCCGCCTGCCCGACATGGGCACCAAGGTCCGCAACCTGCCCGTGCTGAGCTCCCTGCCGATGGCGAGCTTCGTCAACGGCGACACCGGCCTGAAGCCGACCACGGACATGGGCTGGGACAAGGTCATCCTGACCGCCGAGGAGATCGCCACCATCGTGGTCATCTCCGAGAACGTGCTGGACGACAGCGACTATGACATCTGGGCGAACGTCCGCCCGCGCCTGACCGAGGCAATCGGCGCCGCCTTCGACAAGGCCGTGTTCCTGGGCACCGGCGCGCCCGCCACCTTCCCCACCGCGCTGGTCCCCGGCGCCGTGGCTCATGGCAACGTCGTCACCCTGGACGACGAGACCCCGCTGTATCAGCAGCTCCTCGGCGAGGGCGGCATGATCGCCATGGTTGAGGAGGACGGCTATGTGCCGAACGCCTACGTCGGCGCGATCCAGATGCGCTCCAAGCTGCGCGGCACCGTCGATAACAACGGCCTGCCCATCTTCACCCGTCAGGCTCCCTACGCCCAGGGCGTGCGCGGCAAGGCCGGCTTCGAGCTGGACGGCTCCGACATCTTCTTCCCGCCCACCGACGTCTTCTCCGAGGAGGACGCGATGCTCCTGGGCGGCGACTGGAACCAGGCTGTCTGGGCGATTCGCACCGACATCACCACCAAGCTCCTGTCCGAGGCCGTCATCACCGACGCCAACGGCAAGGTGCTGATCAACCTGGCGCAGCAGGACAGCGTGGCCCTGCGCGTGGTGTTCCGCGCCGGCTGGGCTCTTGCGAACCCCGTCAACCGCTACAACGCCACCGCCGCGACCCGCTACCCCTTCGCGGTGCTGAAGAAGGCCGCGGCTGCCGGCGGCAACGACGGCGGCGAGGGCGGCGGCAACTAATTGAGCAGGAGGCAGGCGCGTGAAAATCAAGCTGACGAAGCCCTTCCCGCAGCTCTCGCTCGGGAAGGTGATCCCGGCGGGCGTGATCATTGACGCGCCTGCCGGCCTCTCTGAGCGCCTCCTGCGTTCGGGCGGGGCAACACCCGCCCCGGGCGCGGAGGCCGCCTCAGCGCCTCCGGAGCCTGCGCCAATGGCGCGGAGCCCGAGAAAGAAGGTGAAGAGCCGTGGCTGATCTGCACACCTGGAGCGGCACGCCCACCGAGGCCGAGACCGAGCTGATGGCGGAGCGGATGCGGCTGTACATCTTCCCGAACGAGATCTCCACCGAGGAGCAGCAGGAGGCCTTCGACAAGGCGGTGCAGTTCCAGATCGTCCACGAGAAAAGCCAGAGCGCGAAGATCCGCAACATGCCGGAGGGCATGACGGGCTTTAAGATCGGCGACTTCAGCATGGACTTCGAGGAGGGCGTGAACGGCTCCGGCCTGACGCGCCGCAACATCTGCCCGGCGGCCTACTCGGTGCTCCTGCGGGCAGAGCTGCTCTACCGGGGATTGGAGGGACGCGCATGTCTCTGATCGGCTTCCTGCTGATGCAGACAGCGACCATCCAGCCCTTTAAGCGCTACGCAAACGGGGAGGACTACTACGGCGAGCCGGAGGAGCGCCCCTGCCGCCTCCAGCGCACCCGCGACCTGGAGCACACCTACAAAAACCCCGCCGGCGGCATGGATCAGGTGCTGGCGCGGGCAAAGATGTTCTGCGAGGGCGAGCCGATCCCGGAGCGGTCCAAGGTGACCGTGGACGGAGCGGAGTACATCGTGCTCGAGTGCTACCGCGCCTTCGGCTTCGAGGAGGACCATCTGGAGGTCGTGCTGCAATGAGCAAAAAGAGCTTCAAGGTCGATGTCCGGCTGGACAAGGCGAAGATCTCCCGGATCACCTCGCAGTGCACGAAAAAAGGCACCTGGTCGGCGCTGGATCACCTGGCGGCCGTCAGCAAGGAGCAAGTGCCCCTGGATCAGGGACCGCTGAAGAACAGCTGCTATGTGGACGTCGCCGACGATGGCAGCAGCGGGACGGTGTCCTACGACACGCCCTACGCCATCGTGCAGCACGAAAACATGGCCTACCAGCACCAGCGCGGGCGCAAGGCGAAATACCTGGAGGACCCGTGCAACGACAGCTCGGTACAGTCCGAGATGCGCGAGCTGATCGCGCGGGCCTACCGCGAGCAGATGGAGTGATCATCATGAATCTTTTGGAAGAGCTGGCCGCGCACCTGGAATGGTGCGGCTTCGGCACGCTGGCGGACGAGGAGACGGACGGGGATATCCAGTGGGCCCGGATGCCGGACAGCCCGGACGACTGCACCTGCGTGTACTCCACGGACAGCGGCGTCGGCGGCCCGGACTCCACCGCCCGGATCCAGATCATGACGAGAGCCAAAAGCCCCCGGAAGGCCTACGAGCTCTCCTGCGCCATCGCCGAGGAGCTGGACGGCTTCAACGGCTTCCTGCACGGGGACGGGCGCGGCGTGATCATTGAGGTCATCAACGCGGCCACCGGCCTGGGCCCCGACACCAAGAAGCGCGAAATCTATGTGACCAACGTTGCGGTCCGGTACTGCAACTGAAAATCAAACGAGAAAGGACTGAATGACATATGTCGAAGGGACGCAAGAACGGCTGCCCTACCAACGTCAAGGACTGGGACATCTCCATCCAGGATAAGGCCCAGGACGAGGAGACCTGGGTCCGCATCAAGGGCCTGACCGAGATCAACCGCTCGACGGACAGTGACACCGAGGACGGCTCCGCCTCCACCGACACCTGGTCCGAGCCCTACATCACCAAGCGCAGCGGCTCCCTCGCCCTGAGCGGCACGCCCCTCGTGGATGCGGCCACCGGCGAGCAGGACGCGGGCCAGGCGATGCTGGACGACTACGCCACCAGCGGCCAGTGCGACGAGGACGCCACCATCAAGATCGTCGACCCCTACGGCAAGGCGATCGTGTGTGACTACATCGTCACCGGCACCGAGGACTCCACCGGCGAGGACGGCGACGAGCGCAGCTGGGATCTGGAGCAGGTCGGCGAGGCCGAGCCCCTGCCCTATGTCCAGGTGACCGGCGTCACCCTGAAGGACGGCAACAGCGCCGTCACCACCCTGTCGATGGCCGTCGGCGCGGCCGCGAAGATCATCACCGTGAACTTCGCCCCCGCGGACGCCTCCAACCAGCGGTACAAGATCAACGTGAGCAACAAGCGCGTGGTCAGCGTGGGCAACGTGACCGACGGCAGCTTCACGATCACGCCCCTGTCCGCCGGCACCGCGAAGGTCAAGGTGACTTCCGTCAACAACGCGAAGTCCGCGACCATCACCGTCACCGTAACGGCCCCTTAACGCCGATCCTATCTGAGCTCAGGATAGGATCGTTGACGCTTGAGCCGCATCCGACGTACAGCAACCGCCGCGTTGCTTACTACGACCCGGCTCAAGTGACCGAGCTGTTACTCTCCGCGGTTCCGGCCTCCGGCGTGAACGGATGGTTCGAGTTCGAGGTCTGGTCTGTGCCGAGCGATGAACCTTTCGGCTCATTCATCGACAACAATGATACGTTTGCGTTCAGCCAGAAACCGCTTGAAGCTGGCCAGCATTACAGCATTGACGTGTTTTACTACACGCCAACCGAGGGCGGGGGAGCTGAAGAAGCATCAGGCGAAAGCATTTTCGCCGTGGATGTGTACCCGCTCGGCGAGACCTACGGCACGACGTATACCTCCGGGAGCAGCCAATATCAGCTGCTTACGGGGTATAGTCCGCAGACATCGCCGGCCGAGCTTGGACTGTATGAACGCGTCAAGAGCGGCGCGCTTGGCGTCAGTGTTCTGTGCACGAGCTGCAACGAGAGGACAGACACCGAGGTGTCTGCATCCAACCCGGGCTTTACCGGAACATGCGCAAACTGCGGGGAAGCACGCCTGGCGCCCCCGAGGCTGTCTTCGGACACAACCGTGGGCAGTCTGAAGTATTACTACCGGAAAATTACGACCTGAACCACGCCGGGGGAGTTCGCCTCCCCCGGCTTTTTGAGAAATGCCAACGAGAGGGAGGGCTCACGGCAATGAAAAAAAGGACGATCAACTTCGACAACTTCATGCAGGAGCAGAAAAAGGAACCCATCTACGTGACCGTCTACGGCAGGGAGTACGCCGCGAAGGCGGAGATTCCCGCCATCGTGATGGTCAACCTGGCGCGCTCGGATGAGAGCAGCGTGACGGAGGCGGAGGCCGCCTCCCTGATCCTGCAAGCCGGCGACATCGTCTTCGGCAAGGAGGCCGTCAACCAGATGTGCGAGGACGGCATCAGCGCGTCCAACCTCGTGCTCCTGATCCGTCAGGTCTTCGACATGGCCAACGGCCAGGACGTGGACGGGGACGAGGGCGAGGACATCAGCGACGAGGCCGGCATGACGGCGGCCGGGAATAAAGCAAAAAAGTAAACCTGCTCTACGTATGGGATGCGGTCGAGGCTGACTTCCTGCGGGATTACGGCATCGACCTGGTAGAGCAGATCCATACCATGACGTGGCGGCGGTTCTGCGTGCTCTTCCGGAACCTCTCGCCTTTTGGGGCCGTGGCATCCCGGGTGGAGGAGCTCAAACAGAAGCCGAAGGAGGAGATCACCGAGGAGGAGGGCCGCGCGCAGGCGACGGCCTTCTTCTCCGCCGTGATGTCCACCTCCGGACGGAACAGCGCATAAAGGCGGTGATTGCATGGCGCTCAAGGTAGGCGAGCTATTCGCCTCGTTTAATCTCGACACCAGCGGCGTGAGCGGCGCCGTCAACAGCGCGGAGAAGCAGCTCTCGCAGCTGGGCAAGGGCCTGATGATCGGCGGCGGCGCGATGACCGCCGCGGTCACGGCCCCGCTCAATGCGGCGGCCAAGGCGCTCTACACGGCGGGATCAGACTTCGACGCCGAGATGTCCAAGGTGTTCGCCATCGCAGGCGAGAGCGTGACCGGGGACGCCAAGAAGATGGAGGACCTGCGCCAGAAAGCCCTGCAAATGGGCTCCACGACGCAGTTCACGGCGACGCAGGCCGGCGAGGCCATGGAATATATGGCCATGGCAGGCTGGAAGAGCGAGGAGATGCTCAAGGCCATCGAGCCGATGATGAGCCTCGCAGCGGCAGCCGGCGCGGATCTGGGCACGACCTCCGACATCGTGACCGACGCCATGACGGCCTTCGGTCTGGCGGCCACGGACATGGTCGAAGTGACGAAGGACGGCATGAAGCAGTCCGTCAACGCCGTGGAATACTTCGCCGACATCCTGGCCGCGGCGTCCTCGAACTCCAACACCAACGTGACCATGCTGGGCGAGTCCTTCAAGTTCGTCGCCCCGCAGGCCGGATCGTTCGGGTATAAGCTCAACGACGTCGCCCTGGCCCTGGGCCTGATGGCCAACAACGGCATCAAGTCCTCTATGGCCGGCACGTCCCTGAGCCGCGTGATCCAGAACATGGTGAAGCCCTCCGACGACACCGCGCTCGCGATGCAGGCCCTGGGCGTCTCCCTGTATGACTCCTCCGGCCGGGCAAAGAGCTGGCGGGAGGTCATGGAAGACTTCCGGAAGATCGCAAAGAAGGGCAAGGTCGACACCAGCAAGCTCACCAAGGAGATCGCCGACCTGGACAAGAAGTTCCAGGCCGGAAAGATGACCGAGGACGAGTATGAGAAGGCCCTGGAGAAGCTCGGCCTGGGTGCCGGCGGCTTCATGCGGCAGATCACCCAGGTCGCCGGTGCGCGCGGCCTGCCGGGCCTGCTGGCGATCATGAACGCCACGGACGAGGACTTCGAGAAGCTGGCCTACTCCATCGACAACGCCACCGGCTCGGCCAAGACCATGGCGGCCACGATGCTGGACAACGCCAAGGGCGATGTCACGATCCTGAAGAGCGCCGTTGAGGGCCTGGAGATCACGCTCTGGAGCCTCGCGGAGGGCGGCTTCCGGAAGGTCATCCAGGACGCCACCGGCGTGGTGGACAGCTTCCGCACGATGGACAGCGAGACCCAGAAGGGCGCTATGCGCTTCGCGGCCCTCGCCGCGGCGGTGGGGCCTGCGACCCTGGCACTGGGAACCGTGATCAAAATCCTGCCGAAGCTGGCCCACCTGTTCACGACGGTCAGCGGCCCGGCGGGCCTGCTCGCCATCGGCCTGGTGGCGCTGGGCGCGGCGGCCATCGACAGCGGCAACAGCATGGGCAAGACCTTCGTCAAGGCCGCCCAGGCCGCAGGCAAGCGCGTCCGCGACCTCGGAAAGAACGTGAAGGCGCAGCTCCCGCAGCTGACCAAAAACATGAACGCCTTCCTGTCGAGCCTGATTGAGGGCATCGGCAAGGGCCTCCCGAACATGCTGGACGGGCTGGGAGACATCCTCGCCACGGGCATCAACGCCCTGGCCGGAGGCATGCGCAACGCCGGAAACCTGGCCAAAACGATTGTCGCCACCATCGCAGGCGGCATCCAGCGCAACGCCCCGCAGATCGTCCCCGCGGTGCTGAACCTCCTGACGGAGATGGCGACCACGATGATCCGCAACGTCCCGACCGTCGTGCGCGGGATGGGGACGATCGTGACCTCGCTGATCGAGGCCTTCCAGAACGCGGACTGGAGCGGCATGGGCTCCAGCCTGAACACGGCGCTTCAGGAGAGCGTGAAGGAGCTGGACACCTGGTTCCGGCGGCTCGCGATGGGCGAGAAATACAAGCAGGGCGCGACCTGGGGCGAGGTCGGCGCGGCGCTGGTGGACAACCTGGTCGAGGGCCTGCAAACCTCCCTCGGCAACGCCCGGGACTTCCTCGGGAGCCTGCTTTTGGGCGACCAGTACAAGCCGGACGACGACTGGAAGACCTTCGGCACCAAGCTGATTGACAAGGTGTTTCAGGGCGCGGACAGCGCCGTCAGCGGGGCTTCCAGCTTCGTCAGCGGCATCCTGGACAGCCTCGGGAACCTGTTCTCAGCGGCCAACATCGCCAGCGCCAGCGAGACGCTCGCCGCCCTGGTCAGCCGGATCATCACGGCGGCGGCGGACGAGATCCCGAAGCTGGCCGAGCATGCCGGCAACATCCTGACCAAGCTCGGGGAGCTGATCTTCGGGAAGGACGGCGAGCAGGGCCTCGCGGCCTCGGCGGCCTCCGGCGCGATCACCATCGCCGAGAGCATCATCAAGGCCATCGTGGCCGGCATCCCGAAGGTGATCAACGCCGGCAGCAGTCTGATTGAGGCTGTCGGCAAGCTGTTCGACAAGGAGAGCAGCGGCACCGACCTCTCCGGCTCCTACGCCGGCATCGTGCAAAGCCTGGTCGGCGGCATCACGGACGCCGTCAAGCGCCTGCCCGACCTGCTGAGCGGCGCGCTCTCCGTCGGCGCGCAGATCGCCAACGCCATCATGAGTTCTATCACTTCGGCTCTGGTGGATATGGAGGCCAGCGGCATTGCTGCCAGCCTCGGCAAGGCTGCAACAGACCTTGTTCATGGCTTGCTGACCTCTATCAGCAACTTCGGTGAAAACGCAGATGTGCAGTCCTTCATGAAGAATCTTGGACAAGGTTTCAGCACAGCTATGGGTATGCTTGGAGATATAGCCGGAAGCATTGTCGGTTATATTCTCAGTCCCGAAGGCCTGACAAAGATATTTAATGCCGGTAAAACACTCGGAGGTTTGCTGCTGAATGGCATCAAGAGTGCGCTTGGTGGACTATCAAACTTTTTCTTCAGTCTGATTGACAATACGCTGATTGGAATGGGCATCATCGATCCGGTAACTCGTGATGCCTACAGACAAGCGGAAAGCGTATCAAACACTTACCGCGAAATGGCTCAGGAAATCATCAAAGACGTTGGTGATGTTTGGGATGTAGATGACGCAACCGTAAATAGCGACGGTTTCCGAGAGATGGCTCTTTTGGCGCTCTTTGGCAACCGCGGCTCCGGAAGCTTCGGTGATATAGCTGATATCAGTCAGGATTATGTAGCAAGCTTTATTGAAGCGGCCGAGGCAGCTATTCAAGAGAGTACCGGTCAGGACCTGCAGCTGGATTCGTTCGCAGATACCATGTGGAGCCAGCTTGAAAGCGCATCCCATAACTCCGGGTTTTCGGCTGACGATGTCAAGCGGATCATGGAACCGTTCCTTAACACGCTTGGCATTGCGTCGGAAAGCCTTAATGAAGATGTTTATGCCGCCATCACCGCTGCGGTGGCAAAAGGCGGCATGGACAATGAAAATACTCTGTGGGGAATGATCCTGGAATCCATTCTCGGCAGCAGCACCCCGGAAGCGGAAAGCACAATTCAACAGGCGGCGGAAAGCACAATTCAACAGGCAGCGGAAAGCACAAAGGCCGCTGTGCAGGAAGCAACCACAGGGATAATTCAGGCCGTTGATGAAAGCGAGAACGCTCTTGCAAAAAGCGGCATGGCGACCGCCATCACCGCGGGCAAGGGTGACGCCGAGAAGGCGGCCCTGGACGTGGGCGACGCGGCGGTGAAGGAGTTCCTCCTCACCATGAGCGCGGAGAACGGCACGGCCATCGGCACCCAGTTCGTCGGCGCGATTGAGACGGTGCTCACCGACAGCACCCTGACCGAGACGGCCCGGACCCTGGCCGACAGCAGCTACAAGAGCGTCGCGAACATCCTGAACAACGGCGCAGGCCGGAACATCGGCGTCAACTTCGGCCTCGGCCTGGCCAACGGCATCGGCTCCACCCTCGGCGCGGTCACGACGGCGGCCTACAACCTGGGCAAGAGCGCGGCGGACAGCCTGTCCTCCGCCATCCAGGAGGGCAGTCCCTCGAAGCTCACCGGGAAGAGCGGCCGGAACTTCGGCCTGGGCTTTATCAACAACATCCTGGACAGCGTGACGGACGCGCGGAGCGCGGCGGCCCTGATGGGCATCAGCGCGGCGGCCTCCCTCAACGGGACCGTCCGTCAGATGCAGAACGAGGCCGTCAACGGCCTGAGCGTCCCCGTGGAGACCAGCCGCGGCGCGGCAGCCATCCGGGGCGCGCAGAATGAGCAGACGGCGCAGCAGTTCGCCGAGGCCGTCGCCCACGCCATCAACGGCATGAAGGTCGAGATGGACGGCGAGGCGGTCGGCGTGCTGGTGACGCCCACGGTGAGCGAGCGGATCGCGGAGACGAGCATGATGAGGAGGTACGGCACCGAATGAGGCAGATGATGCAATGCGCCCTCAACGGCGCCGAGCTCCTGGCGCTCGGTGACCGGGTCTACATCGAGGACATCCAGGAGGAGATCCACGTGGACATGGAGACCGGGAAGCGGCTGGGCTATGCCGAGATCCCGCTCTCCGCGCCGCGCCATTCCAGCATGACGATCACGGTCACGGTGATGATCAAGGACCGCAACCGCGTCCGCCGGATGGGCCTGATTCAGGCGATCCGGGGCTGGGCCGGCAAGGGCTGGCTCACCACCAACATCCACCCGGGCCAGCGGATCTATGTCTGGTGCGTCCAGCCGCCGAACGTGGAGACCTTCGACTGGACAGCGCGGATGGACATCGTTTTTGAGGCTTTTGGGGAAGCCTACTGGCAGGACATCCACCCGAAGGCGATCATCAGCGAGGCGGCGGTCTCCTCCGCCTCGGTCGTGATCTCCCCCACCGGGACGCGGCCCTGCTATCTGGAGGCGGAGATCACGCCGGAGAGCGGCACCCTCACCGAGGCCACCATCACCGTCAGCGGGCAGAAATTCGAGCTGACGGGGCTGGAGATCGCGGCCGGGGACACCCTCTCGATCTGGTATGACGAGATGCACCTGCTGCGCATCGAGAGCGGGGGCGAATCGCTGCTCGGCTGCCGGTCAGCGGAGAGCGACGACGACCTGATCCTCCAGGACCGGACACCTAACACCGTCGGCCTGTCGTTTGACACGGCCTGCAACTACACGATCAAAGCGAGGGGGCTGTGGAAATGAGCATGGATGAGATCCGGGTCCGCCTCCCCCGCGTGCTGGACGCGACGGGCAGCAGCCTGCGTGAGCGCGGACGGCTGCACCCCATCGGGCCGGTCTCGATCACGCTCAACATCGCCCCGCTCCACCGGGTGATCCTGACGCTAGCGGAGAATGATCTGCCGCTGGCGATACACGACCTGGTGGAGGTCTACAACCAGAACGGCAGCGTGGGCGTGTACCGCGTGAAGCACATCGGCGACACCAAGCGGAAGGAGCGGCAGATCGAGCTGGCCCACGGCCTGGACACCCTCTCCGACGCGCATATCGCTGTGATCGAGAACTACAAGGGCAACGTCGAGGGCATGCTCCGGAAGATCCTGGCGGCGCAGAAGCAGCCCCTCGGCGGGGTGATCCCCTGGGTGCTGGGCGTCTGCGAGGATCCCAACCCCTGGAAGAAGGAGATCAAGTACGACAACGCGCTGGAGTGCCTGACAGACATTGCTAAGACCGAAGAGGACTACATGTTCACGTTTGACATGTCGGTCTTCCCCTGGGTGCTGAACTTCGTCCGGCGGGACAGCACGGTCATGAGCGAGTGGCGGATGAACCGCAACGTGGACCAGTGCCAGATCAGCTGGGACGACGGCGACCAGTGCACGCGGCTGTATCTCTCCGTCACGGACGAGGACAGCGAGACCGTCAAGGACAAGGACAACCAGAACCACACCATCGTCACCGTCAGCGAGGGCTACTACACCTTCGACGACGCCGAGGGCCAGGCGGACTGGGGCATCGTGGAGACGCCCGCCGGCGTGGACCGGGCGAGCGTCCCCACACAGGCAGCCCTCGACGCCTGGGTCGCGGGGTACTTCGCCCGCCACCGTCAGCCCGCCTTGCAGATCCAGATCGACGGCCAGGAGTACGTCCGCATCACCGGCGAGCGGCTGGACGAGGCCCACATGGGCCGCATCTCCCGCGTGACGATGCCGGAGTACAAGAGCGTCTTCAACGAGCGCCTGGTCTCCGTGACCTATCCGGACGCGCTGCGCAAGCCGACCCTCATCCGGTTGAGCCTGGCGAACAAGCGGCAGACCTCGGAGGGCAGCTTCGCCGAGATCCGGCAGAAGGCCAGCCGGGCCAGCAGCGGCGCCTCCTCCGCCCGGGCCACCGCCCAGAACGCCGCCGCGGAGATCGAAAAGCAGAAAATCCGCTACGACCTGCGCGTGGAGCAGGACGACCGGCACTGGGCCGTCATCGCGAGCGAGGAATGGTTCGAGGAGATGGCCTCCGGCCAGATGACCCTGGTCGGGAAGTACGACGCCAACCTGGAGGTCACCGCACGGAAGATCGGCGCGGCCCTGAGCGTCACCGGCGTCAAGCTGGACAGCAACGGCATGCCGGTTAAGAACGGCGATGACTACGTTTTCGACGGCAGCAATAACACCCTGAGCGCTCAGATCAGCGCCCAGGCGGAGCAGATCAGGGCGAAGGTTTCCTCCTCGGACGTCAAAAACCAGATTGAGGCTTATGGGTATCTGCAGATCAATTCCCTGTCTACGGAGATGGGGAATGTGCTGACAGGTGCGAACGGCGCGACTCATGCGGCAACCATTGCCACCAAAATCAACAACTCGTCCGGCTCAAGCTTGGTGAAGATCAGCGCGGATCACATCGACATCAACGGGAACACACGGATCGGCGGCCTGCTCGGTATAGACGGCAATGATGTTGTTGTTGTCGGCGGCGGCGTGTACAGCGAGCAGGGCTTCCGGACTGTCGGTAATTCCAAGTTTGAGGGCAATCTGGTCATAGAAGACGCGGATCTGGATCTGATCAACGGCGCGGTGCTTAAATTCGGCGGCGTAGCCGCAAACCCCGTTGACAGCATCAGCGACGGCACCACAAACGCGGAAGGCCTGACCACGTTCACATACACCCGCTGGGATGGTACAACGACCGGCACGTTTTCTTTTAATCAGGCCGCCACCAGTTTTTATAAGGCCGGGGTGGCGGCAGGAAAGACAGCGGCCAGCAACGAGACGGCAAACAGCATCGCAGTGGGAACCCCCACGGAGATCATCCGCAAAACGAGGTTCAACGTTCCGGTCACGGTGACAAAGACGGACTACACCGTCACACCGAACACCACCACGGAGCTCACGGCGTATGTCTCCGGCAATTATCCTGGACTGTCCAGCAGCGATTCGAGCATTCAGTCTGCGACGCAGATCCCGGCGACGGCCATCAGCACTTACACTGTTTATCCGTATGTCACGATTGAGGGCGACACCTCCGTGACGTTCTTCGGGAACCCGATCAACCTCGACACCTCGCGGGTCTATCAGGCGGGGCAGAACCAGGGCGGCGGCTCCGTCACCCTGACGATGGCCGACGAGGAGGCCGTCTATGTCGCCGGGGTCAGCGCTTCGGTCAACGTCACCGGCACGATGAACAACGGCGCGACCGCCCAGGGACATCCGGTCCGGGTGACCGGCCTCACGGTGGACACCAGCACCTATGCCGACGGCGTCTACACGCTGAAGCCCAGCTTCACGATGGGCGGCGCGAATCACACCAAGGTGATTAACTGGGCCACCTCCACGCTGAACATCACCGAGAAGCTGACGGCGGCGAAAAACACCGGCTGGGACGCGGCAGCAAACGTCATTGAAGCCACAAACGGCGGCATCACCATCCCGCTGGAGGGCGCGTATGGCGACAACCCGAACACCACGAAGCTGAACCTGTACCTGAAGCAGGACGCGAACTGGAGCAGCGAGTACAAGAAAAACGTCTACATTCGGGATGTGGACAACATCTCCGCGAACCAGGGAACGACCATTGCCACGCTGGAGGTAGATGCTTCCGGTCTGGTCGGTACGGCACAGACCGCAGCTAAAAACGCGGTAAAAATCACCGGGCCAACGTGGGCCACAACTCCCGCCTCTGGCATATCCGTTTCCAGCAACACGGCCACATTCAGCACGGACGCGCCGACGCCGCAAAGCAAGAGCCTTGTTGTCAATCTTGCTTCCGGATCATGGGGGCCTGTCACAGGCAGCACCAACAAACAGATTAACGTATACGCCACCCACACCAACAGCAACGCGAGCAACCGGATCGCGGCAACAACCATCACGGCGAATCTGTACAGCCCCGGGACCATCACTCCCACCACAAGCGAGCAAACGATAGCCCTTCCCGCCGGATATATCGGATTTGCAGGGCCGCTCACTGTTGCGGCGGCGAGCGGGGGAAGCACAGCAAACATCGAGAGCAGCCACTCCCACACCATGGAAACCAACAGCGAGACCGTCACACCGTCTACCGGCTATGATGCCATGGCGGAGGTAACGGTGGACGCGTCCGGGCGGTACTACGCGGGCAAGGCGGCGGTCGTGCTGTCTGATACGCTCTCCTGGGCAACGACCCCATCGAGCAGTATCACGGCAAACCAGAACACCGTGACCATCTCCACCAGCGGACGCACCGACACCAGCGGGAACGCGAGCGAGAAGACAAAGGCGATCAACCTTTACAGCAACGCGACCACCTCTGGTCTGACCGCCACCTTCTACGTAACGCACACGAACAGCCTTGACGCGAACCGCATCATCAAGCGGACGGCGACCTGCTCCGACAGCAACCTGACCGCCGCGAACATCAAGAGCGGGGTCAGCATCTTCGGCGTGACGGGGACGTATGAGGGGAGCGGCGGCAAGACGATCTCGGAGATCGGGCTTTA
The DNA here is from genome assembly GCA_015056155.1 of Clostridiales bacterium. Taxonomy (GTDB): domain Bacteria; phylum Bacillota; class Clostridia; order Christensenellales; family Aristaeellaceae; genus UBA11524. The sequence goes on along the minus strand of SVGU01000055.1, from coordinate 2,421 downwards.
CTACGACACCGCGAAGGCGGAGGAAGTGCCGAACCCGATCACCGTGGACTCGACACTCTACCTCTATCCGATCGTCACGTTCTCGGACGACACGACACAGGTCGGCAGCCGCCTGAAGCTGCTCCCGTCCGGCGAGAGCTACACGATCATCGAGAAACCGGACACGATCACGGCGAACGGCACTTATTACGCCAGCTCCGACGACGTGGACGGCTGGTCCAAGGTCGTGGTCAACGTTCCGACCAGCGGAGGCGGCTCGCACAACATCGCCATCTCCGGCGCGGCGCAGAGCGACACAGGCAAGAAAGACACGTCGGTTTATACAGTTGTTTTCAGCGGCATACAAAAAGGCCGTTGGTATACGTTCCAAGCCACCTGCAACGGCGGCAACGGCAAATGGTATCAATTCTATGTCCCGACCTAATCGAAAGGAGCGCGCAACCATGAGCAACGACACCAACACCACCAACATCTCCGTCAAGGACGCCGCGATGGCGATCTACAACCAGCTGGGACAGATGAAATTCAGCCTGGACGATGAGGCGAACCTCAACCTTGCGAAGTCTGCCCGCAACCTGGCCGGGGCGCTTGTGCAGTGGGCCGCCTCGATCGAACAGAAGGCCGAGGCGAAGGCTGCGGAGGAAGCCGAGGCAGAGACCGAGGAAGCTCCTGCGGAGGAGGCGGCAGAGGGATGAGCGACATCCGGCGGACGATGAAAAACAACGCGCTCGCGGAGGTGGAGGATCTGGATGTTCTCCTCTTCGAGGGCGAGGTCCGGGCGCATCGGTTTGTCATCTCCCCCACGTCCGGCGTCAGCTTCGCCGGCGGCTCTGTGGTCGCAAAGTTCGTCAACGCCCACCAGCAGATGGTCCAGATGGACGGCGCGGTGGACGGCACGGACGCGACCGTCACCCTGGGCGCGAGCTGCTACACCGACCCGGGCGAGTTCAGGCTGACCATCTTCCTGGTCCAGGGCGACACGACCGCCGCGATCTACGCCTGCCGGGGGACCGTCATCGCCACCAGCGGCAGCGAGAAGACCGGCGACACGGAGCCGATTGTGGAGCCCACCGATGGCAACACGGAAGATCTGCAAGCCGCCATCGAGTTCCTGCACGGTCTCAATCACGGCGCGGATGGCAGCGTGACGGTCAACGGCGTCACGATCACCCGCAAAGGGTTCGTTTACACGCTGAACGGCACCGCCACCGCCACGATCTATGTCCATCTGAACGGCAAAGCACTTGAAGCGGACAGCCAGGACAAAACCGACGAATGGAGCACGGCGGCGAGCAACATCAGCGACATCCCCAACGGGCGCTATTATCTGCATGGCTACAACATGACAATCCCCGGCGTCGGCATCGGGATGCTGAGCGGCAAAGGCTGGAGTTCCATCGAGGACAGTTCGGGGAGAACCTTTGACCCATACTACCTCGGACCGGCCTATGCCGTCGTGCTTATCATCGACAACGGCATGACGTTCAACAATACCAAGTGGATGCTTACCACCGAGCCTGTGGCCAGCTGATTGAGGTGATACCATGATCGAGATCAAACGCACCTACGACCCCGAGCAGGGGTTGATCCGGGAGGACATCCTCGACGGGTATGTGTTCTCCCCCGAGGCGTTTGCGCATCAGTTTTTGATTGAGCGCGTCGACGGCTACGGCTTCGAGGGTGAGATCTCCGCGCGGTTCTTGCGGGCCGACAACGTGGGCGTGGTGATCAGCGGCGGCACCAACACCGGCGTGGATCCCAGCGGCCGCGCGTTTGTGACCCTCACCCCGGAGTGCTACGCGGTGCCCGGAGAGTTCAAGCTGACGATCTATCACACCACCGACAGCTCGTCGGAGTGCATCTACTACGGCAAAAGCAGCGTGCTCCAGGCCGAGAGCCCCAACACCATTGTCGCCGAAAAGAGCGCCTCCGCCCTTGAGGATCAGCTCCGGAAGATCATGGTCAGCGCCAACAACGTCGCACTCTTCGCGCGAAACGTGGGCGAGATCGAGGGGCAGCTGGAAACCGTCCAGACCACCTATGACGGCATCGATGAGGCGCTGGCCAACGCGGGCGTCTGGGCCATGCGGGAGAATCTGCTGGATAAGAACGCCTGGTGGACGAACACCCCGGAGAAGGGCAATATCATCTATGGCAACGCCAGTCAGTACAGCGGCCCTGGCGCTTACATGCAGAGCATCAAAGGGAACCGCACGGTGGTCTTTGAGACCGAGCCGACCGCCGAGCAGACCGACGGAGCCTATCGCATCTGGCACCGGGAGGCCGGGACAGACGGCACGACCACCTGGACGGAAGCGTGGATCGTCAGCTGGGTGGAGGATGACGGCATCGGCACCTCCTGCGTCTCCCTCACCGGGGACAATATCATCACCGACCAGGACGGCGAGGTCTACGACAAGG
>SVGU01000158.1 GCA_015056155.1 Clostridiales bacterium | reverse complement strand
GAGCGTTCGGATGCGGTCCGCCGTTTCCGTGGGGTCGATATCGGACCACAGATTCAAGTACACATACGTCCGAAAGTAAGTGATACCATCGTCCGCGGCGGCAGCTTCTGTGGTCGTGGTGGAGTACACCACATACTGTACGGTGGGATTCTGGCTTTCGCTGGTGGCCCGCCATACACCCGCCATCACAGGGACGTCCGGCATGAGCGAGGCCAGCGCCTGCTGTACTGCTTTCATTAACCGGACACTCCCTTCGCAAGGGACGCCTTAAGGCCCAGGTAGGTACGCCTGAACTGATACTCGCCCAGGGTGGAGATGGTCCACTTTTCGCCGTTGAAGTACACCCACATGCCGGGCTTGACGTCCCGCCTCCAGCGGATGGTAAAGTTAAGAACCCCCTCCGCGTTGACCACATCGGCGCTGCGGAAGTGCTGGTTACCGGCGTCCACGACGGAAGCCCAGGTCTTGCAGACGATGATATCCTGCGGCTCGGGATAGCCATTTTCATTGATGGTGTTCACCGTATATCCGATCTGGATGCGGTGACGAAGGTCCCCGGGATGCGGGGAACCCTCAAAGTTTTTATAGCCTCGCAAGAATCATCACCATCCTCAAAACATCTGGGCGGGGTCTCGGTGCGGGTACAGCAGATGCTCAAACGCCATCCGCATGGACTTGTAGGTCGTCATGTCGGGGATGTCCCGGTTTTCATAGTGATACGAGACAAACAGCAGGCAGGCCAGACGCACGGGCTCCGGCACGTCCTCCTCGAAGGAGACACGGCAAAAGTCCTCGGCGGCGGCCTGCGCCTGCTGAATCAGCTTTTCGATGAGTTCATCTTCCTCATCGTACTCGATGCGCAGGTGCTGCTTGACCTCGTCAACGGTGAGCACCATGCGGCATCACCTCCCGGTCAGGTGCCAGTATCCGGTGCATCCGGAGTATCAGGGGCAGGTGTCTCGGGCTGCTCGGCCTGCATAAGACCGGCAGTGCGCATGGCTGCCAGCAGCCTGTTATAATTCTCCCTCAGCGTCGCCACGTTCGTCGCAGTGCTATCAGGGATGAAGGGCAGCTGAGCCACAGCGTTGTCGCCGCCGGGCATGGTATCGAACAAGCCCTCGCCGCCCTCCACGACAGCCCCGGGCAGGAAGGTCAGCTTGCCGCCGATGACCCACTCGCCGCCGCCATGTGCGACGAAGTTCTTGGTATTACTTGTGTGTTCCATACATACCTCCATAATGGGGCTGCCCTGTGTCAGAACAGCCCCGGTCGGTCAGGTTGAGATCAGGCGGCCTTCATCTTGAGAACCTTGACGGCCTCGGGCAGGATCAGGCGGCCATCCAGGCGCTCCGTCAGCTTGAAGCCGACCTGATCGGTCATCGCATACAGCTCGTTCAGACGCTGCAGGGTGCGGCCTGTGCGGTCGGCCAGCCAGTAGTAGCTGTAGTCGCCGTACAGGATGACCTTCTTGCCCGCTTCCACCAGGGGCATGTAGTTGGACATATACACCCTGGTGTTCAGGATCATGTCCGGCACACCCTCGCGGATGGAGGGCTGCCAGAGATACTGGCCCTGGCCGTCCTTCAGTTTCCGGATGGCCTTGATGGTAGCGTCGTTCATGATGAATGCGGCCTTCCGACGATAGCCGGACTTCAGGCTGTGCTGCAGGTCAATCAGCTCATCCGCGGTGATGGCGGTGGTGGAAGCGGCAGTCACGCCAACCTGGGCACCCAGGGTATCGTGCAGCAGGCCGATGGGCTTGTGGGAGCCGTCACCGGCAAGAATCGCTTCCTCCTCTGCGGCACCGGCGCGGCGCTGGAATTCATGGGCGATGAAGCTCGCCAGGTCGAAGGCGGAGTCGTTCAGCAGCTCCTGGGAGATGCGGATGGCCGTCGCCAGCTTGTGAGCGCCCAGGGTGATCTGGTTGAACGCCACATCACTCTCGGGGATCTGCGCTTCCTCCTCGATCCAGCTCGCGGTGCCGTAGTTGGTCACCAGCGGGATCTTCCGGTCGCCGGAAGAGGTGCTGATGACGTGGACGAGACCGCGCATGATGTTCTCATCCTGCAGTGCCTCGATGAGCTGATTTTCAAACTCATCTGGCACAGTATAGCCGCCCTCAGTCAGCTCGCCGACCTGCAGAGCGTTGCGCACATCGTAGTTCATGCGGCCACGGACGGAATTCCAGAAAGCCTTCTTGTAGGCGTCGGAGGCAGTGCCCCGCTTGTTGTCAGCAGCGGGCGCAGGACGCTCGGGGTGACCGGCCAACACAGGGTTGGCGGGATCGTTCATCTCACGGTCCATCTGCTCGGCACGTTCCATGCGCTCGATGGCGTGGCCCATGTCCACGACGTCCTGCTCCATGCGCTCGTACTCCTCGGTGTCCTCGGTGCTCATCACGCCATTCTCGTTCTGGTGCTCGTCCAGGAAGGCCTTGGCCTTGTCCCACAGTTCAGCGCGCTTCTGGCTCATTTCAAGAATCTTACTCAAAACAGTGTCCTCCTTATTTTCTTGCCTCGCTGGGCATAATCAAAGCCAGCCGTTTGCGCAGCTGACTGACGGGGGTACCGGTATCGTGTTCGTCGGGATGATCCGC
>SVGU01000054.1 GCA_015056155.1 Clostridiales bacterium | reverse complement strand
GGCTGATGATCCGCAATTTGCTCCTGCGGGAAAGCTCGTTCAGCAGGGGAGAAGCGTCCCTGCGGAAGCCGAGCAGCCATGCGCAGTCCGGCAAGGGCAGCGAATGAAGCAGCCGATCGTCCATGCCGAGGAGGGCATGGGTTGCAAGGCGCGACAGCCGTGCATAGGGGTAACGCCGGGTTTTGGCGAGGGACAGCAGATCCTCCCGTGACGTGGCTTCGGCGGCGGCTTTCATCAGCCGGTACTCGATCCCCTCGGATACATCGGGGAGTGCGCTGTATTCGCTCTCCGTCATGGTGCGCAGGCGGTACAGGAGTGCACTGTCCAGCGCATCCGGGAGGTGCAGGCTGTCATCTGCGGCTGCTGATTTCAAAATGGCATATGCTTCCACGGGCATGGCGCGCTGTACGCTGCGCCAGTCGCCACGCAGAATGGCTCCGCGCAGGGCAGTCGCAGAGGGCAGCGCATCTCCGAGTGTGGTGTCGTGATAAGCGGCCTCGCGCAGCACGGGAACCACCTCCATGGGGGAACCCAGGCGCAGCAGGGAACGGAGATAACATATGGCCAGGGTGCTGTTGGGCTGGCTCAGGAGCGATCGGGCGCCGGGAAGGTGGTCTTCCGCCGCCTTTGCAGCAGCAGCAGGGTAGGGGATACCGGTGCTCATGCCTGCACGGACGGCATCGGAAAACGCGCTGTCGGGCTTTTCAAGCATTGTGGCTGTGGCTTGCAGCAGGGACAGGTCCTGCATCTCGCTCCCAAAGGAGAGAGCATCGCAGCCGATGCCGGACAGGATGGCTGTTCCGCCCAGCGCAAAGTGCTCCGCATCCCGCACAGCCCATACAGCGGGGAGCGCAAATACCGCATCTGCCCCGCAGGATAGCGCCATACAAACGCGCTGAGCGGGAGACAGAATGGCCGGATCGCCCCGCTGGGTGAAGCAGGTGGACATGATGACAACGACGTAATCAGCTCCGGCAGCCTTCCTGGCCTGACGAAGGTGATGGGCATGTCCGGCATGAAAGGGATTGTACTCGGCGATCACGCCGACGATGCGTGCCATCTGCACACCTCCTGCTCACATCAGATGTTGTCGATCGGGCGGAGCACGCCGCCGACGTCAAAATGACGCTTTTCGCCGTCAAATCCGCTGAAGGAAAAATCCGGGCCGTTCCGGTGCAGTTCCATCCGGATTTCCTGATCGGGGAGGATCTCCTGGTTGTAGTTCAGCGCAAAGCTGGCCAGCTCATGTGTGCGCAGCGTCTTGATACCCAGGGCGTTGCAGCACCAGTCCAGATACTTGGTGTTGTTGACATGCCCGTTCATGTCCAGGTCAGTATAAACGGGAACGTGCGTGGATGCTTCGAATGTGCCTGCAACATCGGTCACGGCGGCGGGCAGGCCCAGAGGCGCGACCAGGTCGCTGTTGTCGGGCATCAGGGAGAGCACCGCATCGGGGCGGCTCATCCGGCGCTCCTGCACATCCAGCAGCACCCACAGGCTTCCTGCACAGCCGATCTGGTTGCCATCCTCATCGCGGAAGATAAAGTAGCGCGGGAAGAACCAGCGGCGGTTGGGCATGGGGAAGGTCTCTGCCGTGATCGTTTCCCCAAAGACCGGATAACGGGCCATCTGCACCTCGATACGGGTCAGCACCCATACCAGGTTCTTGTCCAGCAGCATGCTCCTGCCGATGCCCAGCAGCTCCGCATGGGCGCCGGCCATTTCCTGCATCACCTCCAGGATGGCGCTGGGCATCATGCGGCTGTTCATGTCCGTCTGATAAGAATTGACACGGAATGTGAACACATAAGTCTTTTGCATCATGGAACCTCCTTTCAGTTATCGCCGTCGAAATGCGCGGCAGAATTATTATATGCCAAAATGGCACGTGAGGCAAGAGCGCAGCATGCAGTGTGAAAACCGAGCATAAGAAAAAGCGGACGAATACCGTCCGCGTGGAAAACTGATGGAAGCTTATTCCTTGCCGCTGAGCTCCTTGAGGCAGTTCTTGCACACGAGCTTGCCCTTGTAGGGAGTCACATCGCGGGCATCGGAACAGAAAATGCAGCTCGGATGATACTTCTTGAGGATGATCTGGTCGTCTTCCACGAAGATCTCGAGCATATCCTTCACGCCGATATCCATCGTGCGGCGAAGTTCGATGGGCAGTACAACGCGGCCAAGCGTATCAAGCTGGCGTACAACGCCGGTAGACTTCATTGCCATAATACCCTCCTGAAATTCCAGTTATGATTACTGTAAATCCACGATTATTCTACCGTTAATGATTCGTTCTGTCAAGAGGAATTTTATATTTTGATAGAAGAAATGATAATGAATGCAAAATAGATATGGAAAGCGAAGATTGCAAGAAATATCTATGAACACGGCGAGAGGGAGAAGCAGAAAGATGCAAAAACCATGGATGCTGTTGATGCTGCTGTGCAGCATGCTGTCGCTGGCGGGCGGACGTGCGGATGACGCTGTACAGGGAATCCTTGCAGCCGGGGAAGAAGCGGTGAATATGACGCTGACACTCATGGGGGCAATGACGCTCTGGGGCGGTCTGATGGAGATCCTCCAGGAAACGGGGGATGTGAAGCGCCTGGCCCATTTGTTCAGAAAAGTGGTATCGCCGTTGTTCCGTGGCGTGGAGGATGAAGCCGCCTGGTCATCCATGGGACTGAACCTGGCGGCAAACCTGATGGGCCTGGGAAACGCGGCAACACCCGCCGGCATTGACGCGGCCAAAAGGCTCAGCAATCAGGGTGAAGCGGGTATGCGCGGTCTTGCCATGCTGTTGGTGATGAACAATTCGGGGCTGCAGCTGATGCCGACAACGATGATTACCCTGCGTCAGGCAGCGGGCTCCCGAATGCCGGGAGCTGTCTGGCTGCCGACGATGATCGCATCATCCGTCTCTATGGTGGTCGGCGTGCTGCTGATGATGATCGTTCAGCGGGGAGGGCGGAGAAGGTGAATGGAGCTGCCGGTATCATCCTGATGGCTGTCGTGAGTGTGATCATGCTGCGCGGCGCCATATGCCGCTGCGATGCGTACGGTGCCTTTCTGCGCGGCGCGGAGCGTGGAATGTGCTCGGCGGCTTCCTTGCTGCCGGCGTTGTGCGCAATGCTGCTGATGCTGTCGGTATTCCGCTCGTCCGGGGCGGCCGGGCTGCTGACGCGGCTGCTTGCGCCGGTGACAAGCCTTCTGCATCTGCCGGAGGAAACCGTGCCCATCCTGCTGCTCCGGCCATTGACCGGATCGGGGAGTCTTGCGGCGCTGCAGGAGGTATTTGTGCAGTGTGGCCCGGACAGCCGCGCGGGCATGATCGCCTCCGTGCTGGTGGGCTCCAGTGAGACGATCTTTTACACCATGACCGTTTATCTTGGCGCCGCAGGAGTCCGTCGTCTGCCATGGGCAATTCCCGTGTCCCTGGTGGCTTCTCTGGCGGGAGCTGCCGTATGTGGGCTGATCCTTTGATAAATCGCACAGAAGTGCTTGCGGTGCAGCAAAGAATCATGTATAATAAATTGAATGCGTATGTCCGAATGCAAATAGAAAGGACGTATCACAATGAAGGATGTTGTCGGCGACAGCCGTACGGTAGCCCGTGCTGCCCTGTCCCTTGCGATGACGGCAGACCGGGAAGAAGAAGGCGCGGTGAAGCGGACTCTTCTGGAGAAGGGGATTCGCGGCGCCGCTTCTGATTACGGCGGAGACTTTGTTTCCTCCGTGATCCGGATGATCGAGCGTGCCGTGGTGGCTGCCAAGCGCGAAGGCGTCATCTGTGACTGCCATCAGGAGGAAGGCGCAGTGGCCGGTGCAGCCCGTGATGCGGTTGCTCAGATCATGCAGAAGGCCCTGGGTCTGTCTGTGGGCGGAAAGATCGGCGTTGCCCGCAGCGGTGAGCATGTGGCGGTGGCGGTCTTCTTTACAGTCGGCCTGGTTCACCTCAACGAGGTGTGTGTCGGCCTTGGCCACCGAGCGGTCAGCCATACGGAATGAACGGAAGAGGAGAGATAGAGAATGATCCTGAATATTGCCATGGACGGGCCTGTGGGTGCAGGCAAATCCAGCATCGCGGATGCGGTGGCTGCAAAGCTGGGCATCCTGCATCTGGATACGGGCGCGATGTACCGCGCGTTAGGTTTGACGGCCATCCGCCGCGGGGTGGATCTGGCGGATGAGCAGGCTGTCACGCAGCTGGCCAGAACGATCAAGGTATCCGTCGCTTACGATGTGGATGGTCAGCGTACGCTGGTGGATGGCGAGGACGTGACGGGCCTGATCCGCACGCCGGAGGTCAGCATGGCTGCTTCGGCTGTTGGGCGCTATCTCGGTGTCCGAAAGGAAATGGTCGCCCTGCAGCAGCGCCTGGCTGCGACTACGCCCATGCTGGTGGACGGGCGTGACATCTGCCTGAGGGTGCTGCCTGATGCTCCTGTGAAAATCTACCTGACGGCTTCTGCCGAGGAGCGTGCCCGCCGCCGCTGGCTGGAGATGCAGCAAAAGGGCGACACCACGCCCTATGAAACGGTTCTCGTCGATCTGCGTGCCCGTGACGAACAGGACATGAACCGCGAGGTTGATCCTCTGCGTCCGACGGAGGATGCGGTGATTGTGGATTCCACAGGGATCGGCTTTGACGAAGTGGTGGAGCAGATTCTGGGGATTGTAAAGGAGAAATATCATGAGTGAAGCACAGAAGAAGGCGCCTTCCAAACCGAAGCGCTCGGCCGTTTACGCCATCGGCAAAGTGCTGGCAACGGTGTTGTTCAAGACCTTTCTGCCGGTTAAGTATCACGATGTGGAAAAGCTGAACATCAATCCGCCCTGCGTGATGATCGCCAATCACACCTCCTTCATGGATCCTGTGATCATTGGCGTGGGCGTGAGGACGCATCAAATTCGCTTCATCGGCAAGAAGGAGCTATGGAGCAATAAACTGGTTGCTGCGCTGTTCAACAGCATGAACATGATCCCGGTGGATCGCCACAACAGCGATATGGAAGCCATGCGCGCCTGCATGCGCGTCACCCGCGAGGGGAACATTCTGGGCATCTTCCCGGAGGGAACGCGCCATCACAAGGGGCTGATGGAGGAGCTGGAATCCGGCGTTGGCCTGATCGCGCTGCGCAGCCGTGTGCCGCTGGTGCCGGTGTACATTGCCGGAAAGGTCGGCCTGTTCCGTACGCTGCATGTGTACGCGGGTGAACCGATCCCCACGGCTGACCTGCTGGAGCAGGGCGTGAACAAGGAGACCTGCGAGCTGCTGCTCAAGCGGATCACTTCCACCTATGCAGAAATGGAGAAGGCACGCACGAAGGCGTGATCATGATTTTTGCTGCCCAAACAGCGAATGACATGCATGTACAGGCATGCGGACAGGCTGGTCCAAAAGATAATCGAACTTTTTTCGAAATTTTTCTCAAAACAAGCAGGAATCCGGGAAAAGACATCGAAACTACATTTATTAGAGCATTTTGCGTGAGAATGCGATGCTGCGAAAGGATGCTGACGCATGCCGGTTGAGATTGCTGCCCACGCGGGCTTCTGCATGGGCGTACGCCGAGCGGTCGAGGAAGCGGTTAAGGTCGCTGAATCGGGCGTGAAGAGCTGTACGCTGGGGGAGCTGGCGCATAATCCGACAGTAGTCGATATGCTGAGGGAGAAGGGCGTCCCGCCGATCCACTCGGTGGAGGAAGCGCAGGGCCGGCAGGTGCTGATTCGCAGCCACGGCGTTTCCCCCGATGTGCTGGATGCGCTGTCAGCAGCCGGCTGCAGCGTGATCGACCTGACTTGTCCCTTTGTGGCAAAGCTGCACCGCATCGTTGCAGAGGGAACGGCCGACGGCACGCCGGTCATCATGGTCGGGGAAGCGGAGCATCCCGAAGTGCGGGGCACATGCGGCTGGGCAAAGGGCCCGGTGTATGTGGTCGCAACGCCGGAGGAAGCCGAACAGCTGCCGGAAATGGCGACTGCGATCGCAGCAGCCCAGACGACCTATCCGCCAGAGCGGTGGGAGGCCATCACGGCGGTGCTGAAGCGGAAGGTGAAGGTGCTGCATGAGCACTGCACCATCTGCAATGCGACTCCGGTTCGGCAGAAGGAAGCCAAGGAGCTTGCTGCCAGAGCAGACGCGATGATCGTTGTCGGCGGCAGGAACAGCGCCAATACGCAAAAGCTTTACGCGGCCTGCAAATCGCTGTGCCCGCGAACGATCCTGGTAGAGCGCGCGGCGGAGATTCCGCCTGCCTTTGCAAATACGGATTCCGAATTCATAGGAATAACCGCTGGTGCGTCCACACCGGCTGGTTCATTAGAGGAGGTTTTAACTCACATGACCGACATGCAGAACACCGATTTCAACATGGATGCTGTGGTTGCCAGCATGACCCGCATCCGCGCCGGCCAGACCGTCACCGGTAAGGTCGTCCTCGTTGGCGAAGACGAGGTTTGCGTCAACATCGGCTACAAGGCCGACGGCATCATCAAGCGCTCTGACCTGACTCAGGAAGACGTCAAGGTCGACGACGAGATCGAAGCCGAGATCGTCAAGGTCAACGACGGCGAGGGCAACGTTGTGCTGTCCCAGCGCAACATCGTCAACCGCAAGGCCTGGGAAGCTCTGATGGCCAAGTTCGAGGCCAACGAGTACGTCGAGGGCGTTGGCAAGGAGGCCGTCAAGGGCGGCCTGATCGCTGACGTGGAGGGCGTGCGTGCCTTCGTTCCCGCTTCTCAGCTGGCCCAGCACTATGTTGAGAAGATCGGCGATTTCGTCGGCAAGGACATGAAGCTCAAGATCATCGAGGTTGACAAGCAGAAGAAGCGCATCGTCGCTTCCCGCAAGGCTGTCATCGTCGAGGAGACCGCCGCTCGCGAGAAGGAAGCTTGGGAGCGCCTGGAAGAGGGCATCATCATCCACGGTATCGTTCGCCGCCTGACTGCGTTCGGCGCGTTCGTTGACGTGGGCGGCGTTGATGGCCTGATCCACATCACCGACCTGTCCTGGGGCCGCATTTCCCATCCCTCTGAGGTTGTGAAGCCCAACCAGGAAGTCGACGTGAAGATCCTGTCTCTGGATCGTGAGCGCAAGCGCATCCAGCTGGGCTTCAAGCAGCTGCAGGCGCGTCCCTGGGACAACGCTTCCGAGCGCTACCCCGAGGGTTCCATCGTTGAGGGCAAGGTCGTCCGCATCACCGACTTCGGCGCTTTCGTTGAGCTGCAGCCCGGTCTGGACGGTCTGGTTCACATCTCCCAGTGCGCCACCCAGCGCGTCAACAAGGTTGAGGACGCTGTGCAGGTCGGCCAGGTCGTGCGCGTGAAGGTCCTGTCTGTGGACACCGAGAAGAAGCGCATCTCCCTGTCCATCCGTCAGGCGATGGAAGACGAGATCTTCGACGACAACATGGAGATCGATGCTGAGGACGTCGAGGCTGAGGCCGAGATCGTCGAGACCGTTGAGGAATAATCAGCTGTCATTCATGAAGGGGGCAAGCCGCGAGCTTGCCTCCTCTTTTGCTTGCGAGGGGGATTAAGATGGCAAGGTGCATCATCATCGCGCCGCTGTATCAGGGGGAGGAGCGCGAGCTTGTCACGCCCGAACCGGGGGATCTGCTGATCTGCGCAGACGCGGGCTACCGGGCTGCCAAAGCATACGGCCTGCAGCCCGATCTGACCATCGGCGATTTCGATTCCCTGAAGGGCGACGTCAACGAGGGCGAAGTCATCCGCCTGCCGGTGTACAAGGACGACACGGACACGGTCGTGTGTCTGCGGGAAGGCCGCAAACGGGGATACAGGGAGTTCATTGTCGCCGGATGTCTGGGCGGCAGGTTTGACCACACGCTCTCCTGCCTGCAGTGCGCGGCGGACTGCGCCCTGCGCGGCGAGACGATCTGGCTGTGCGACGCGCAGAACCGGGTCACGGTGCTCGCTCCCGGCAGCTATGACCTGCCGCGCCTTCCCGGGCGCACGCTGTCCCTCCTTGCCTATACGCCGGAGGTCAGGGGCGTCACGCTCTGCGGCGCGCAATGGGAGCTGCAGAACGCCGAATTGCGGAGTAGCTACCCGCTGGGCTGCAGCAACGCCTGGACGCAAGACATCGCGAGGCTCACCTTTACCGAGGGGCTGCTGGTTGTCTGCTTCAGCCGGGATGCGTAAAAGACGAACGATCAGCCGTGCTGCTGTGGATGCAATTCTGCGTGATTCGTACAGGTTTGCCAAAGATTGCGTAGCCTGAACGGCGAAAATCCGTGTATTACGCATAATAGAAGACTTGTGCTTTGTGCAGAAATAATAAAATTGTGCTTTTCCTGTTTGGGTGCTTGTTTGACGGGCAAAAAGATGATAAAATATCTAATTATCCGCCATCTGTGATGAAATGTTCGGTTTTGTCACGGCGCCTGGCTGCGCATAGCAGAGGCAGCCGCGGCGGATGATAAGCATGATCAAGCATGATGAGGAAAAGGGGAGCGTGCCTGCATGGTTGAGATCGGCAAACTGCTGACGGAAGGCAAGGGGAAAAGGGTCTATGAAACCAGCAATCCCGATATTGCTGTCGTGTATTTCAAGGATGAAGCGCTGGCCTTCCATGGCCTGAAGCGCGGCAGGATCCTTGGGAAGGGCGAGGTCAACAACGCCGTATGCGGGCATCTGTTCAGCCTGCTGCATGAGCACGGCATCGAAACGCATTATATCCAGGCGGTTGATGCGCGGCAGAGCCTGGTACGGCGCTGCGAGATCATCCCGATCGCCGTGAAGGTGCGCAACCGTGTCGCTGGCTCTCTGGCCAAGCGCATCGGCCTTGCAACGGGTACGAAGCTGGACTCCCAGGTGGTGGAGTTCGAGCTGCGCGACGAGTATCTGGACAATCCCATCATCAACGGCACCCATGCGGTCGCGCTGCACATCGCGACCCAGCAGGAGCTGCGGTATATCGTCGATACGGCGACGAAGATCAACCAGATCATCACGGAGTACATGGCGGACATCGGGGTGGAGCTGGTCGATATCAAGCTCGAGTTCGGCCGCTGCGACGGAAAGATCATCCTCGCGGACGAGATTTCCCCCGATACGGCGCGCTTCTGGGACGCCAAGACCCATGAGCCGATGGACATCGACCGTTTCCGCCGCGATCTGGGCAATGTGGAGCAGGCGTATCAGGACCTGCTGCACCGGATGATGGGCGACAAGTGAATGCAGGGAGCACCGGATGCTGCAGTCCGGCGCTCCTTTCATTTGCGTTGTGTACAGCGGGAAAACTTGCATTTTCCGGGCGAATGCGATATACTGTATCAGGAAGCAATTTCTCTGCGGTCGAGGAGGTTTTGATATGAAGCTGATCATTGCCATCGTTCAGGATGAGGATACGTCCCGTCTGGTCAGTTCGCTGATGAAGTCCGGCTTTGGTGTGACGAAGCTCGCCACGACGGGCGGATTCCTGCGTGCGGGCAATACCACGCTGCTGATCGGCGTTGACGATGAGAAGCTGCATGCCGTTATGGAGATCATCGAGCATGTCTGCAAGTCGCGCAAGCAGATGGCGACTGCGCCGGCGACGATGCCCGGCATGAGCGGCATGTATTCCGCGTCCACCTACCCGGTGGAAGTGACGGTCGGCGGCGCGACGGTGTTCGTGCTGTCTGTCGATCAGTTTGTGAAGCTGTAAGGAGCCGGAAAAAGCGTGTCTGAAGCAAGAGTGGCGGCGCCTGTTCCCGTCCTGTCCGATTTTGCTGGGCAGGGCGCTCTTTACGATGGAATGATCCGCACGCTGAAGGACGGAACCTTCGTGCATGCGTATCTGATCAGCGGCTCGCAGGGGATGGGCAAAAGGACGCTGGCGAGGCTGATGGCGCAGTACCTGCTGTGTACGGGCGAAAATAAGCCCTGCGGCGTGTGCCCTGCGTGTCAGCAGGTGCTGGACGCCAATCATCCCGATGTGCTGACGGTCGCGCCGGGAAAGCCGCTGAGCCCCGATGTGAAGGCCGGTCTGCAGGGGATCCCGGTGGATGAGATCCGCCATGTGATCAGCCTTGCCGGCCAGCATACCTTCACCGGCGGGGGACGCGTGATCATCATCGAGCGCGCGGACAAGATGAATCCCCCGGCGCAGAATGCCCTGCTCAAGACGCTGGAGGAGCCGATCGC
This sequence comes from Clostridiales bacterium, assembly GCA_015056155.1. GTDB lineage: Bacteria > Bacillota > Clostridia > Christensenellales > Aristaeellaceae > UBA11524. The sequence continues at coordinate 9,633 of SVGU01000054.1, read as the reverse complement.
CGGAACGGTCTTCCTGCTGCTGACGGACTCGCCGGAGCTGCTGCTGCCCACGATCGTCAGCCGCTGCCGGGCGATGAAGCTGCATCCCTGGCCGGACGAGACGGTCCTGCGGGCACTGAAAGTCCACGGCGTTGCGCCGGACATGGCGCAGAAGGCGCTGAGCGTCTGCGGCGGATCGATCGGACAGGCGCTGGCGATCGCGGCGGATGATGATTTCTGGCGCAGGCGTCAGGACGTGATGCAGGATTTCTTCGGCCTGGACGGTCGGAGCGATATCCTGCGGGTGTCCGGCGCGTGGCGCGAGCGGAAGGACGAAGCGGAGCCATTGCTGAACGATCTGGAGGACATGCTCCGGACGCTGATGCTGGTGCGTCTGGGCATACGGGAGGAATCGCTGGCGTCCGAATACCCGCAGGCGTGGCAGAACATGGCTGCGTCGGCGGAGCTGAATGCGTTTATAGAATTGATGGCGGCTGTGAGCGAGGCGAGAAAGCTGCGCGCCAGCCAGGTGACATGGCAGGCGGTGGTGGAAAAGCTGCTCCTGCGCATGATGGAGGAAAAGAGCAAATGGTCAACGTAATTGGCGTTCGCTTCCAGAACGCCGGCAAGCTGTATTTTTTTGATCCCGGTGCGCTCTGGCCCACGCCCGGCGATTATGTGATCGTGGAGACCTCCCGGGGCATCGAATTCGGCGAGGTCGTCACGCAGATGAAGGAGATCGACGATTCCACGCTGTCCTCGCCCCTCAAGCCCGTTGTGCGCATCGCCACGGAGGAGGATGTGCAGCACGACAAGGACAACCGCGCCGCGGAGAAGGAAGCCCACGCGATCTGCCAGAAGAAGATCGCCGAGCACAAGCTGGACATGAAGCTGGTCACGGTCGAATATACCTTTGACAACAGCAAGATCCTGTTCTACTTCACCGCCAACGGCCGTGTGGATTTCCGCAGCCTGGTCAAGGACCTGGCCGGCGTGTTCAAGACGCGCATCGAGCTGCGCCAGATCGGCGTGCGCGACGAGGCGAAGATGCTCGGCGGCCTGGGCCCCTGCGGCCGCCAGATCTGCTGCGGCGCGTTCCTGGGCGATTTCCAGCCCGTGTCCATCAAGATGGCGAAGGAGCAGAACCTGTCCCTTAACCCCAACAAGATCAGCGGCGTCTGCGGCAGGCTGATGTGCTGCCTGAAGTATGAGCAGGATCAGTACGAGGAGATCCGCAAGAAGATGCCCAAGGTCGGCAAGGAGGTCATCACCCCCGAAGGCAACGGCGTGGTGTGGGATCTGAACGTCATCAAGGAGACCGTTCGAGTCCGCATCCAGAAGGGCGATTCCAGCGAGCTGAAGGATTTCCCGATGGAGGAGGTCCAGCGCGTCGGCGCGCCCCACGCCCAGCAGCACAAGCTCGTTGAGCAGCCCGTGCACGAGGAGGCGGACGAAGCGATCGAAAACGCCGCCCCTGTGAATCTGGAGGATGCTGACCCTGCGGAGGCTGCAGCAGAATCTGCGCCCGCGAAGCATGAGCGCCCCCACAAGCAGCGCCGCGAGGATGGCGAACGTCCGCAGCGCCGGGAGCGTCCCCGCGACCAGAAGCGCGAGGACCGCAAGCGGGGAGAGCGCCCCAATCAGGACGCCGCCCCGAAGCAGGAGCAGCCTGCCGAAGGCGCGCCCCAGAAGCCGGCAGCTCCGAAGAAGCCCGAAGCGCCCCAGAAGGCTGCGCCCGCCGCACAGAAGCCTGCGCAGGCAGAAGCCGAGAAGGCCCCGGTCGACTGGAAGGCCGCGCTGGCCCGCGCCATGGCGGAAGCGGAGAACTGATGCAAGGCCGGAGTGTTCCGTAAGTTAGTAATGTTTAACTATATAGAACAAGCAAAATGCAGCAAATTGCGGCAAAATGCTTGCAATTTCGGCTTTGTAGTGGTATCATATCATCAATGACGCAGCAATGCGTAATAACAAGGAGGTAAATGTCATGGCTTACAAGATTACTGATGCTTGCATCATGTGCGGCGCCTGCGCCGACGGCTGCCCCGTTTCTGCGATCACCGAGGGTGACGGCAAGTACGTCATCGATGCCGATACCTGCATCGACTGCGGTGCCTGCGCCGAGGTTTGCCCCGTGAGCGCTCCCGAACAGGCGTAATCAAAACAGCGGCTCTCTGATTATCTGCAGAGAGCCGCGTTTTTTTCTGTCGCAGCAAATGAGAAAAAAGTTGAGAAAATTTCAAAATACCTATTGACAATTTTCGAATTCGTTGTATAATATCATCCGTTGGCTGGTTGACCAAGCGGTCGCTGCTGACGATGTGCACCATTAGCTCAGTTGGTAGAGCACCTGACTCTTAATCAGGGTGTCCAGGGTTCGAGTCCCTGATGGTGTACCAATGATCCGGATCTCATATGCACCATTAGCTCAGTTGGTAGAGCACCTGACTCTTAATCAGGGTGTCCAGGGTTCGAGTCCCTGATGGTGTACCAACAGATCCGGATCTCATATGCACCATTAGCTCAGTTGGTAGAGCACCTGACTCTTAATCAGGGTGTCCAGGGTTCGAGTCCCTGATGGTGTACGAAGCCTGCATCAGTCTGGTGCAGGTTTTTTTGTTGCGCCAGGAATGAAGCACAGCGAAAATTTCCTCCGCAAGCCCCTACCAAAATGCATTGAGTTATGATATAATATGCTGGTATGCATATGTGATGCAGCCATGCCGCAAGCGCTGCGGCGGCTCTTCGGGAGGGACTTGGATTGGCGCTGATGGAACACGGGCCCATGGACATCGACAGGGCACGGATGCTGAACTCACTGCAGCTGGCGCACGTGGGCGACACGGTATGGGATCTGCTCGTCCGGACAAGGCTGATCTGTCAGGGCAGGAATGTCCGCAACATGCATAAGGACGCCATTGCCCGCGTCAACGCCGGCGCGCAGGCAAAGGCATTGGAGCGGCTGCTTCCCGTCCTCACCGAAGCGGAACAGGACGTCGCGAGGCGAGGGAAGAACGCCCACCCCCATCACGCAGCACCCAGGAATCAGGACGCGATCGACTACCACCTGGCCACCGGCCTGGAGGCGCTGGTCGGTTATCTGTACCTGACGGGACAGGAGGAACGGCTGATGGAGCTGTTCCGCATCAGTCAGGAGGACACATAAATGCCGCAGTCAGAAATGAAGGTCGTGCTGGTCCGGCACACCCTGTCCCCGGAGGAAGTCGTGGCGCTGGGCGCCCGGCTTTGCTACTCCCGGGCGAGGGTGGATGACCTGCTGGACCGGGTCAGTACGAAGGATCAGACGGATTTCGTCGGCAGGATCATGGGCATGGGACACGATTCCGTGCTGGAGCATGCATCCTTCACCTTTGGGATCGAGGGCGTCAGCCGGGTGCTGCTTGCGCAGATCACGCGGCATCGCCTGGCCAGCTTTTCCGTGCAGTCCCAGCGGTATGTGAGCTACGAGAGCGGCTTTGGCTACATCGTTCCGCCGAAGATCAAGGCGCTTGGCGCGGAGGCCGAGGCGGAATTCGAGCGCCAGATGGATCAGCTCCATCAGTGGTACACCCAGTGGCAGGAGCGCCTCGGTACGGGCGAGGGCGGCAATGAGGATGCGCGTTTCGTGCTTCCCGGCGCCTGCGAAACGCGGATGATGGTGACGATGAACGTGCGCGAGCTGCGGCATTTCTTCAGCCTGCGCATGTGCTCCCGCGCCCAGTGGGAGATCCGCGCGCTGGCCAATGAGATGCACCGCCTGTGCATGGAGGTCGCCCCTGCGCTGTTTGCCAACGCCGGTCCCGGCTGCCTCCGCGGCGCATGCCCGGAGGGCGAAAAGACCTGCGGCAAGCTCCTTGCCGTCCGCGAGGAACGCAGGCGCATGCTGGAAAATCTGAACGAACAACAGGATTGACCTGAGAGGATAGAGGAGAAATCAGAATGGCTTACTATAATGACGCACCCGGCCGCAAGGGCCTCAAAAAGGATCACACTGCCGGCAGCTGGGCCGATGAAGGTTCCGAATACCGCGGCGCAAAGCGCTCCGACGGCAAGAAGTTCGGCGGACGGAAGGAATCCTCCTACGAGGGCAAGCGCGGCCACCGCGACGACCGCTTCAGCAAGGACAACCGCAGCAGCCGCTACGACCGCGGCGACCGCAAGCCCTACGGCGCCGACCGCCGTCAGGCCGCGCCTGCGGAGCCCAAGCCCGCGCCGTCCTTCCGCGACCATGAGTTCCGTCCCTCCGCGCCCGCGCCCGTGAGCGTGCAGGAGACCATCGAGGTCAACGAGAACCTGCTGGCCGGCCGCAATCCCATCCGCGAAGCCCTGCGTGCAGGCCGCGATATCGAGAAGCTGATGGTCCAGAAGGGCGAACTGACCGGCTCTGCCCGCGAGATTGTGCAGATGGCCCGCGAGCAGCATATCGTGGTGCAGGAGGTCGAGAAGACCCGCCTGGACGAGCTGGCCCGCAATCATCAGGGCCTGATCGCCTTCGCCTCTGCGTACAAGTACAGCACCGTTGAGGCGATGCTGGAGGCGGCTGCGAAGAAGGGCGAGGATCCCTTCCTCATCCTGCTGGACGGCGTGACGGATCCCCATAACCTCGGCGCGATCATCCGCTCTGCTGAGTGCGTCGGCGCGCACGGCGTCATCGTTCCCGAGCGCCGCAGCGTCGGCCTGACGACGGCAGCGGTCAAGGCTTCTGCCGGTGCGGTCGAGCACATGAAGGTCGCCCGAGTCGTCAACCTCAACCGGACGATCGACGAGCTGAAGGCGCGCAACATCTGGACGTACGCGCTGACGATGGACGGCGCGGACTATGAGCGCGTCAACTTCAAGGGCGGCGTGGCCCTGATCGTCGGCAGCGAGGGCGAGGGCGTCAGCCGCCTGGTGCTGGAGAACTGCGACCAGAAGGTCTCCCTGCCCATGGCGGGCCATATCGACAGCCTGAACGCTTCTGTCGCCGCGGGCGTTGTGATGTACCGCGTGCTCTCCTCCCGCAGGCGATGAAACCGCTGCTGATCGTCGATGGCTACAACGTCATCGGTGCATGGAAGGAAGCGGAGGCGCAGCAGTGCTCGATCGATGAAGCCCGGGACAAGCTGACCAATCTGCTGCTGGATTACAGCGGATATTCCGGCGAAGAGGTCGTTCTCGTGTTCGACGGCTACCGCTCCGAACGGCGCACGGCGACGGAGGAGAAGCATGCCACCGTCACGGTCGTGTATACCAAACACGGGGAGACGGCGGACAGCTACATCGAGCGGCTTGTGGTGCAGTCGCCCAAATACAGGACCATCCGCGTCGCCACGTCGGATGGCCAGATCCAGACGCTTGCCCTGGGCGCAGGCGCGACCCGGATCACCTCGCGCGAGCTGATCATCCAGATGCAGCAGCTGCGCAAAACGAGCTATGCAGCCCATAAACGGACGCAGGAGATGAACCGCAACCCGCTGGGAGCGAGGCTTCCCAGAGAGGTGCAGGAGGCGCTCGAACGATTCCGCAGGGGCGAATAAGCAAAGAATCAGGTGGGATGTTTACTATGCATGACCGTATGGAATATGACCCTCAGGAGTTCGAAGAAGCTGTTTCGGACGGCTTCGATGCTGCTGAGGAGTCCCGGCACCCCGTCATGGACGAGGAAGAGCAGACGGAAAAGTCTGCCGATCACGGGAACACCTACGGCGCTCAGCAGTATGCCGACATGAACGATGAGGAGATCGTCGCCCTGTGCAGAACGGGCGACAGCGTCGCGGTGGAGTTCCTGCTCAACAAGTACAAGAACTTCGTCCGCTCCAAGGCGAGAAGCTATTTCCTCATCGGCGCCGATCACGAGGACATCGTGCAGGAGGGAATGATCGGCCTGTACAAGGCCATCCGCGATTTCCGCCCGGAGAAGCTCAGCTCCTTCCGTGCCTTTGCGGAGCTGTGCATTACCCGGCAGATCATCACGGCGATCAAGACGGCGACCCGCCAGAAGCACATTCCGCTGAACAGCTATGTTTCTCTGAATAAGCCGCTCTACGACGAGGAGAGCGACCGCACGCTGATGGACGTCTGCGCAGAAGGGCACAGCGCAAACCCGGAGGATCTGATCATCTCCCGGGAGGACCTGCAGGGCATCCACCAGCGGATCGACGAGGTCCTCTCCGGCCTGGAGCAGGAGGTGCTCAGCGCATACCTGGACGGCAAGAGCTACCAGGAGATCGCCGACAAGCTGGGCCGCCATGTCAAGTCCATCGACAACGCCCTCCAGCGCGTCAAGCGCAAGCTGGAAAAGTATCTGGAGGACACGGACCACGAGAACGACTGACGCCCCTTGATAAAAAAACATCCGGAGCACAGAAATCCCCTTGCTTTCCGGACATGATCGGTGGTATCATGGATACGTAGAAAAGGGAGGTGACGCGCGATGACCTGCAAACAGTACGGCAAGTATTATGACGCACTGTGTTCCATTGCAGGGCGTGTTTTCGCGCGTTGACCTCTGAACGCCCTGCAGGCCTGAACGGTTTGCAGGGCGTTTCGCTCATCAATCCCAAATAGCAGGAAGCACGGTAGAACGGAAGTACGGAGGTAAAGAAAATGATTGTCATTCTCAAGCAAACGGCTCAGCAGGAACAGATTGACCGCCTGAAGCATTTCCTGACCAACCTCGGTCTGCGTATCGACGAGTCCAAGGGCGACCACTCCACGATCCTGGGCATTGTCGGCGACACGACCCGCGTGGATGCGGACCTCGTTGCGTCGCTGGATGCGGTGGAGGCCGTGCAGCGCGTGCAGGAGCCGTACAAGAAGGCGAACCGCAAGTTCCATCCGGAAAACACGGTCGTCGATTGCGGCGGCGTTCCGGTGGGCGGCGGCATGTTCCAGATCATTGCCGGTCCTTGCTCGGTGGAGACGGAGGAGCAGATCGTTACGGTCGCCAGGGCGGTCAAGGAAGCCGGCGCAACGCTGCTTCGCGGCGGCGCGTTCAAGCCCCGCACCTCGCCCTATGCGTTCCAGGGCCTGCATGGCGACGGATTGCGGCTGCTGAAGCTGGCGAAGCAGGAAACGGGCCTGCCCATCGTCACGGAGATCATGGACACGTCCCATCTGGACCTGTTCGACGATGTGGACGTGATCCAGGTCGGCGCGCGCAACATGCAGAATTTCGAGCTCCTGAAGGTCCTGGGCCGGACGAACAAGCCGATCCTCCTCAAGCGCGGCCTGGCCAACACCGTGCAGGAATGGCTCATGTCCGCAGAGTACATCATGGCTGGCGGCAACGATCAGGTCATCCTGTGCGAGCGTGGCATCCGCACCTATGAGACGGCGACGCGCAACACCCTGGACCTATCCAGCGTGCCGGTGCTGAAGGAAAAGACCCACCTGCCCATCATCATCGACCCCAGCCATGCCACCGGCGTGGCACGCCTGGTCAAGCCCATGGCAATGGCGGCGACCGCCAGCGGCGCGGACGGCCTGATGATCGAGGTGCATAACGATCCCAGGCATGCACTGTGCGATGGCGCACAGTCCCTCACGCCGGATGAGTTTGCAGACGTCGTACGACGCGTGAAGGCGGTCCGCGCCGTGGTGGAGGCCTGATGAAGATGGAGAAGCTGCGGCTCATGCAGCCGGACGAATCCTGCCTGGAGGAGGCTGCGGCCTACAAGGAAGCGATGCTCGCTGCCGGGAGCTCCATGGACGGTACCGGCAGCCTGTTCCGGATGGAAGCTGCGGACTGGCTGGCCAATTGCCGGGCGCTGCTGGACGAATCGACCTGCCCGGAGGGCTGGGTGCCCGCGATCCAGTATGTGTGCGTCCGCGAATCGGACGGGCGCATCGTCGGCATGATCGACCTGCGGCTGAAGTTCAATGCCTTCCTGCAGGAATACGGCGGCAACATCGGCTATTCCGTCCGTCCGGACGAGCGCCGGAAGGGCTATGCCGGCTGGATGCTCGCACAGGTGCTGAAGAAGGCGCGGGAGCAGGGCATGCAGCGCGTCCTCGTCACCTGCGACAGCGACAATACGGCGAGCCGCCGCACCATCGAGAAAAACGGCGGCGTTTTCGACCGCGAGACTGTTTATCCGGAGGAAAACCTGCTTCTCCGGCGGTACTGGATCGAGACATAAATGCGCATAGAGAAGCCCGGAGCCTGATCGGTAAGGATCAAAGCTCCGGGCTTTTGCTGATTCAGTTGCATGCATCCTCAAAGGCTTCGAAGAATTCCGGGCAGCTCCACACGCCGCAAGCGGCGAGGCTGTCGCTCTTTACGGCCATCTGGAGTACCAGACCGTTCTCCAGCTCGATCAGCAGCGCCTGCTGGGAGCTGACGCTGCCGCTGCTCTTGTAGGAGGCGCAGTCGAACAGGACGTCCATCAGCTCGCTGCACACGGCAGGATCGGTGATCGTACCCACGCTGCTCAGCTCCAGGCCGACGACGCGGCCGCTCACCTGCAGGGTATCGCGGAGATCCTCCCGGCCGCGCAGGGCGTTGCCGTTGAAGCTCACGCGCTGGAACAGCCGCATGCGGCCATCGACCTCGGCGGTCACCAGCGTGTCCTCCATGCCGCGGATGGCGAAGACCTCCTTGCCGAAGGCGGCGGCGTTGGACAGGATGGTGTCGGTGCCGGAGAGGGAAGGCTCCATGGTGAATTCCGCGACCGTGCCCAGCGACGAGCCGATCAGGCTCGAGGAAACGCTGCGGGGCGAGGTCAGCATGCGGTAATACTTGCCGTTCACGCCGAGCAGGGGGAAGCTTCCGCCGTTGCTGGTGGCCCAGATGCTGCGGTAGCCGGGGTTCCGGTTGCCTGCGGTGATCTTCACGCCGCTGTTGCCCAGGTCACCGGTGATCTCACCGGGCATCTCCGTGGGGCTGCCCAGCGTGCTGGAATCAATCAGGCTGACCGGCTGAGTGCCCTGCCCGGGCAGGCCGAGGGCGACGAAGAGCACCAGCGCAGCCATGCAGCAGGCGATGGGCGACCAGCGCATCAGCTGGCGCAGGGAACGGGTGCGGGACTTTGCGGGTTCGGTGGCGGCGAGCTGGATCTTCGCCTTCAGGTGAGGCCCGGCCGTCAGTCCGCCAAGACCCTGCTGTGCGGCCTGCGGCAGCTGCTGCAGCATGGATTCGATCTGGCTTTCGCGGTTTTCATGGATGGTCTTCACCGGGCATCGCCTCCTTTCATCAAAATAGTTTCAAGCTTCTTGCGTCCTCTGCTCAGGCGGGAGGATATCGTGCCTTCCGGCAGTTCCATCATCTCGGAGATCTCCGAGATTCCGTAGCCCTGGTAATAATGCAGCAGGATCACTTCCTTGAACATGGCGGGCAGCTGGTTGACGGCGGACATCATTTCCTGCTGTTCGGCCATCTGGCTGAATTCGTCCGGCGCGGGGACCAGCTCGAACATCGGGCTGCCCAGAACCACGCGCTTGAGCCATGCGCCGCGCCACAGATCGCGGCAGCGGTTCATTGCTACCTTCAGCAGCCAGGCCTTCTCGCGTCCCTCCTGAAGATCAGGATTTGTGGTGATCAGCCGCACGAACACGTCCTGACACACATCCTCTGCCTTTTGCCTGTCCGCCAGGTAGAAGTAGCACATGCGCAGTACGTCTGTTGCGTATTTTTCGTATAGCTCTGTGAAGTAAGCCGAGCTGTCGCGTTCCCTGGCG
>SVGU01000053.1 GCA_015056155.1 Clostridiales bacterium | reverse complement strand
GCCGAGATCGAACCGGACACCGTCATCCACGTGGAGGACACGGAAGCTGCCCATGAGCACAGCCACGGGGAAGGATGCGCCTGCGGACACGATCATCATGACCATCATGCGCACCACGACCACGACGGCTGCTGCGGTCACGACCACGACCATCACGGCCACGAAAACCATGCCCCCCACAGCCACGGCGGTCATGATCACGGCCATCCCCATGGTCACGGGCAGGGGAAGGGGCGGACGCTCCTTGTGCGCGTGTGCGCGGCGGTGGGGCTGCTGATCGCCGGATACCTGCTGGAGGGGATCCCTGCGGTGGGGTGCTTTGTCGCGGCGTACCTTACCGTCGGCTATGATGTGCTGTACCGCGCGTTCCGTAACATCCTCCGGGGAGAGGTGTTCGACGAGAATTTCCTGATGGCGGTAGCCTCCATCGGCGCGATGGTCATGGGGGAGTATGCCGAGGGCGCGGCGGTCATGGCGCTGTATCAGGTGGGCGAGTATTTCCAGGACAAGGCGGTCGACAAGAGCCGCGCATCCATCACTGCGCTGATGGATATCCGCCCGGACCATGCGAATCTGCTGCGGGACGGTGCGGTGCTGGAGGTCAGCCCGGAGGCTGTCCGGGTCGGCGACCTGATCCTCGTCAAGCCCGGCGAGAAGCTGCCGCTGGACGGTGTGATCGAGGAGGGCGAATCTGCGCTGAACACGACCGCGCTGACGGGCGAATCCGTGCCGCGGGATGTGAAGGCGGGCGACAGCGTCTTGAGCGGCTGCGTCAACATCAGCGGCGTGCTGACCGTCCGGGTGTCGGCGGCGTACGGCGAGTCCACCGTGGCGAAGATCCTCGCGCTGGTGGAAAGTTCCGGCGATGCCAAGGCGAAGACGGAGCGCTTCATCACCCGGTTCTCCCGGATCTATACGCCTCTGGTGTGTCTGGCGGCGCTGCTGCTGGCCGTTGTGCCGAGCCTGCTGGACGGCCAGTGGGGCAGCTGGGTTTACCGGGCGCTAACCTTCCTGGTCATTTCCTGTCCCTGTGCGCTGGTCATCTCTGTGCCGCTGACGTTCTTCTCCGGTATCGGCGGCGCTTCCCGGCGCGGCATCCTCGTCAAGGGCGCGAACCATCTGGAGACGCTTACCGGGCTGGATACGGTTGTGCTGGACAAGACCGGCACGCTGACCCGCGGCGTATTCAGCGTTACCCGGGTCGAGCCGGTCGACGTGACGAAGGAAGCGCTGCTGGAAATCGCGGCCCACGCGGAGTGCTTCAGCGAGCATCCCATCAGCCGGTCGCTGAAGGACGCATGGGGACAGGCTGTGGATAACGCCCGCGTGACGGAAGCGGGGGAGATCGCAGGCCATGGCGTGCGCGCGCTGGTCGACGGCGTGGAGACGCTGGCCGGCAATGCGCGGCTGATGCAGGAAAACGGCCTGCAGGCCATGCCCGTCAGCGATGCGGGCACGGTGGTGCATGTGGCGCAGGCAGGACGCTACCTGGGATACATCGTCATCAGTGACGTCATCAAGGACGATGCGGCGCAGGCCGTGGCGGAGATGAAAGAAGCGGGTGTGAAGCGTCTGGTGATGCTCACCGGCGACCGGGAGGAGGTCGCGGCGGACGTGTCTGCGAAGGTGGGACTGACGGAGCACCACGCCGGGCTGCTGCCGGAGGGCAAGGTACAGGAGCTGGAGAAGCTGCTGGGCGCGGAGCACCGGGTGGCTTTTGTGGGCGACGGCATCAATGACGCGCCGGTGCTGCGCCGGGCGGATCTTGGCGTGGCGATGGGCGGCGTCGGCTCGGACGCGGCGATCGAGGCGGCGGACGTGGTGTTGATGGACGACCGGATCGGCAAGATTGCACTGGCGATCCGTATTGCCCGGCGGACGATGGCGATCGCCAGGCAGAACATTGCCTTTGCGCTGGGCGTCAAGGTGCTGGTGATGCTGCTGGGCGTCTTCGGCATTGCGAACATGTGGCTGGCGGTCTTCGCGGACGTGGGTGTTGCGATGCTCGCGATCCTCAACGCGATGCGCGCCATGCACACCAACTGACAAGGAAGCGGAAAAAACGGGTCAAGGGGTGAAACCCTTGCGGGGTGGAGGAGCGCGCAGCCCCTCTCCGCCGGAGGCACGCCGCACAAAAGCTCAGCGGAAAGAAAAAAACAAAACAGGCGAAGCAAAAAATCGCCACAACGCCTTTGAGGGATTCTCCGAAATGGAGAATCCCTCGAACAGTACAGCCAACAAGCAAAGGAACAGAAGATGCACCCAATAACCGCAGACGCTGACCGAAGAGCCCCTTCCCAAAACGATCGATGTGTGGTATGATAGGCGGCGAATACGAACGAACGGGAGGATCCCCGCGATGCTTGCATCCATCCGCAGGAGCCATAACCATACGATCTACGCCAGCTATCTGGGCTATATCACGCAGGCGATCGTGAACAACTTTGCGCCGCTTTTGTTCCTGACCTTCATTGATGAGTTCACGCTGACGATGGAGAAGATCACGCTGATCACGACGATCAACTTTGCCGTGCAGCTGGCGGTGGACGCGATCGCGGCGAAGGTCGTCGACCGGATCGGCTACCGTCCGTGTATCGTGGCGGCGCATGTGTTCGCGGCGGTGGGACTGGCAGGTCTGGCGCTGTTCCCGGCGGTGCTGCCGCCCTTTGCGGGCATTCTGCTGGCGGTCGTCCTGTATGCCGTCGGCGGCGGCATTATCGAGGTGCTGATCAGCCCGATCGTGGAGGCGTGCCCGACGGAGAGGAAGGCGGCTGCCATGAGCCTGCTGCATTCGTTCTACTGCTGGGGCCATGTGTTCCTGGTGCTGGTATCCACCGGCTTCTTTGCCATGTTCGGCATCGGCAGCTGGCGGGTGATGGCTTGCCTGTGGGCGCTGGTGCCGCTGTTCAATGTGTTCTATTTCATGCTGGTGCCCATCAGCCCCATCGTCGCGGAGGGCACGCGGCAGCTGTCCCTACGGGAGCTGTTCCGGACGAAGGTGTTCTGGATCCTGCTGGTGATGATGGTCTGCGCGGGCGCGTCCGAGCAGGCGATGAGCCAGTGGGCGAGCGCGTTTGCGGAAAACGGCCTGAAAATCAGCAAGACCATGGGTGATCTCGCCGGTCCCTGCGCCTTTGCGGTGCTGATGGGTACGGCCAGAGCGCTGTACGGCAAGTTCGAAGCGCGCATCCCGCTCAAGGGGTTCATGATCGGTTCCTGCCTGCTGTGCATCGGCTGCTACCTGCTGGCCGCGCTGTGCAATGCTCCGCTCATGGCGCTGGTGGGCTGCGCGGTGTGCGGCTTCTCGGTGGGCATCTTCTGGCCCGGCACGTTCAGCATCGCTGCCCCTGCGATCCCGGGCGGCGGAACGACGATGTATGCCCTGCTGGCGCTGGCGGGCGACCTGGGCTGCTCCGGCGGGCCGACGGTGGTCGGCATGGTGTCCGGCGCGGCGGGCGGCGCGATGCAGACCGGACTTCTGGCGGCGATCATCTTCCCGCTGCTGATGCTGCTTTCGACGCTCATGATGCGCACGAAGGACGCGCGCTGAGATCAGTTGCTGACCTGAATGTTCCGGCGCATGTGGAGGAGGGCGTTCTTCTCCAGCCGGGAAACCTGCGCCTGCGAGATGCCGATCTCGCCCGCGACCTCCATCTGTGTTCTTCCCTCGAAGAAGCGCAGGTGGAGGATCTTTTTTTCGCGCTCGTTCAGGCGGTTCATGGCGTCGCGGATGGCGATGTCCTCCACCCAGGTATCCACCTTCGCGGATTCGTCGCGGACCTGGTCCATGACATAGAGTGCGTCGCCGCCGTCGTTGTAGACCGGCTCAAAGAGGCTGACCGGGTCCTGGATCGCCTCGAGGGCGAAGACGACATCCTCCTGCGGGACCTGCATTTCCGCGGCGATCTCGGACACGGTGGGCTCTCGGTTCCATCGGTTTTGCAGCCGGTCGCGGGCCTGAAGCGCCTTGTAGGCGGTGTCGCGCATGGAACGGCTGACCCGGATGGCGTTGTTGTCGCGCAGATACCGGCGGATCTCGCCGATGATCATCGGCACGGCGTAGGTGGAAAAGCGGACGTTCTGCGAGGTGTCGAAGTTGTCCAGGGCTTTCATCAGGCCGATGCAGCCGACCTGGAAGAGGTCATCGACGTTTTCGCCGCGGGAGGCGAAGCGCTGGATGACGGAGAGGACGAGGCGGAGGTTCCCCTGGAGGAATTCATCACGGGCGGCTTTGTTGCCGGAATGGACGAGGGGGAAGAGCTGGCGCATGCGTTCGGCGGAGAGGACGGGGAGCTTCGAGGTATCGACGCCGCAGATTTCGACTTTTCCGTAGGCCATAAGGGGTACACCTCCTGAATGGTGATGTACAGAGTATGGCACGGGCGGGGGAAGGTTAATCAAATGGGACAGGATCACCCACAAGGGGACAGAAAAAACGGGTTAAGGGCTGAAGGCCCTTACGGGGGATGGAAGGGGCCGCGGAGGCCCCTCCCCGCCGGAGGCCCCGCGCCCGCAGGCGCAACTCACCATGACGTCTTTGACGAATCCCCGATTCGTCAAACAGTCCGACCAACCCTAAAAGGACAAGACAACAAAGTGCAGTAAATCCATCAGCAGCGGCAAAGACGAGCCGCTGAAATATGTGAAGCTGCGCAGCAAAAAGCCCCCGCCGGAGCGGAGGGGACAAGTCAATCGAACGTGTAGTACCGAGAGAAGGGATAACCCTCCTGTGAAACGAGAAAACCGGTTGCAGTGTCCTGTGTGAAGGTATATGTGAAGCCATTCTCTGCATGCAGCGTCAGACTCGTGTCCTCCTGCGTGCAGCTGCCTTCCAGCCACCATGTACCCTCGAACCAGTATCCGCCATCGGGAAGGGGCGGAATTCGCTCGTCAGAAAGATTGGTATAGGTCAGAAAGAATCTGCTTTCAGACAACATGAGCTGTACCCAGCCGGAGTATGCTTCGGGTAAGTAAAGCCAGACTCCCTCCATCTCAGGAATGACACGGTAGAGATGCAAGCCGCCGCTGAGATCCAGGACGGTGCCGGATTCATCCAGCGTGTATGAAACAGGTTGAGGGACGCTGATGATGCCCGTTTGCAGTGAAACGGCGTCATAAAGCGTCAGCGTATATCCGTCGAGGCTCCATTTGCCTGACATGAGCTGGCCCTCGCCGTTCAGGCGGAAGGTGTTGTCCGGGTTCAGGATCAGCTGCGTGCCGCACAGCGTCTCGTCTGTGGAAGTTGCCCACATGCCGGTCGGATCGGGCCGGGAATCTTCCGCTGAAGCGCTCACGCTGATAACCATCGCCAGCAGTATCAACATAGCGAACAGTCTGCGCATGAAATACCCCTCCTTGCAGGATCACTGGTCTCATTATACCATGAACCGGATCGCGTTCAAAGAGGGGGGCGGGAATTGTTACAAATGCGCTTCAGCCCGCCCCTGCCCGGAGCATATCCCCGTGCAGCCTTTGCAGGATGCGCTTCTCCAGCCGGCTGATGTAGCTCTGGGAGATGCCCATCACGTCGGCGACCTCCTTCTGGGTCATCTCGTCCTGGCCGCCCAGGCCGAAGCGCAGGGACATGATGCGGCGCTCGCGGGGGTTGAGGCGGCTGAGTGCGTCGAAGAGCATCGCCTTCTCCGCATCGTCCTCCATGCCTCGGGAGACGGTGTCCGGGTCGGTGCCCAGGACGTCGGAGAGGAGGAGCTCGTTGCCGTCCCAGTCCGTTTTAAGCGGTTCGTCGATGGAGACCTCCAGCTTCGTGCGGCTGTGACGGCGCAGGAACATGAGCACCTCGTTTTCGATGCATCGGCTGGCGTAGGTGGCGAGCTTGATCTTCTTTGCTGGGTCGAAGGTGTTCACGGCCTTGATGAGGCCGATGGTACCGATGGAGATGAGGTCCTCCAGCATCACGCCGGTGTTTTCGAATTTGCGGGCGATGAAGACAACCAGGCGGAGGTTGCGCTCGATGAGCGTGCGGCGGATGGAGCCGTCGTCGGAGGGCAGGTGCTCCAGCAGGGAGCGCTCCTCCTCAGCGGTGAGCGGCGCGGGCAGCGGCTCCGGGCCGCCGATGTAGTACAGCTCGCGGGCGGTCAGGCCGGTGACGAGGTCGGTCAGGCGCTGCCGGGCAAGGGCGTACAGCTTGAAGGTCATGGTCATGGGGATCAACCTCCTTGTGATATTGTCATTTGAGCGGAAGGGACGCCTTCCTGCGGCATCAGGCAGGCGGGCAGCAACGCCTGAAAGCCCTCGTAGCCGTCGGGGGACAGGCCGATGAGCGCCTCTGCCTTCTGCCAGCGGCTGCCATAGAGCAGACGGATGCTGTCCGGACGGAGGATGGTCATCATCGCAGTGCCGGATACGGTGCGCACGCTCATCAGCCGCATGCCCGGCGCAAGCTTTCCGTCCCTGGGCAGGGACAGCAGGCGGGCGGCGGAACGGCGGGAGATCACGATGACGGGAAGGCCGGTGATCACGTCCCGGAGCAGGTTGCCGCTGTCGATGAGGGCGGTGAGGGTCGTGCGACGTGCGCCCAGCTGCAGCTCGACGCTCGTGACGGCGGGAGCGGGCGGCGTGCGCCGGGTGAGGAGCGGCAGGAGGCGCAGCAGCACACAGCCGGTCAGCACCAGCAGCATTCCCGGCAGCGCCAGCGGCTGCATCAGCCGCATCAGCCCGACCATCCACATGGAAAGCGCGAGGAACATCAGGCTCATCCGCCACCGCAGCCGGGCCGGCACCGCCGGCCACGCCATGAGCGGCGCGAAGACAGACAGCGGGAACAGGACCGTGCGGATCCACGGGACGGCGGCTGCAGAAAGCAGAGTCAGCATGCCCAGCAGCAGGGCGGTTGCAAGCAGCCGAAACGGAGACGCACGGCGGAAACCGGCGCACAGCCCCACGGACAGCAGCAGCCCTGCGCTGCAGCAGGTCTGCTCCAACAGATATAGCCAGCTGCTGACGCGCATGCGGCGGTCCTCCTTGCTTTTTTGTGCTGCATGGCTTACTATAACGAAAAGGCCGGTTTGGAAACGTCGAACAGATATGCAGATAAGATCGGTCTGCGTCGGAAACAGGAGACAGAAGGAGGACGAACAATGCGGATGATGGCGGGACCCTATGAGGTGGAGGTGACGGCGCGGGCGAATTGCCGCCGGATGATCCTGCGCTGCCGCAGGGGGGAACGGGCGCTCACCCTGTCCGTGCCCAAAGGAACGACGCAGGCGGCGATCCGGGCGTTCCTCGCGCAGAACATGGGCTGGATCACCCGGCAGATGGGTCAGCCGGTCCAGTGGCAGGCGCAGCTCGCGCCGGGGGAGCGGCACTGGTGTCTGGGGCGGCTGGTGAGGCTGGGCGTGGACGCGCCCTCCGGGGATGCGTTCCTGCGCTGGCGGCAGGAGCAGTTCCGGCAGGTGCTGCAGCGGCTTTTGCAGAGGTGGACGGCGCGCATGGGCGTGAGCATCACGCATGTAACGCTGCAGGAGATGACCAGCCGGTGGGGCTCCTGCCGCTCGGCGACCAGGCGGCTCACCTTCAACACGAAGCTGGCGATGTACGAGGAGCCGCTGATCGAGGAGGTCGTGGTGCACGAATTGTGCCACCTGTTCCACGCGAACCATTCCGCGGCGTTTTATGCGCTGATGACCCGGTGGCTGCCGGACTGGCAGAGCCGCAAGCGCCTGCGGGATACCCGGGACGTCCGGCCGCAGCCGCCCGCTTGACGCTCCATCACCGGGGGAGCGGATGGGGCATATGATGAACCGACGGGAGGTCACGGCAGCTGAGGCTGCAGATTTTCGCTTGACATCCCGGACGGAGTGTGACATCATGAGAAGAGGAGATATCTATCGTGCGGATCTCGACCCGGTCGTCGGATCGGAACAGGGCGGTATACGTCCGGTCGTGATCATCCAGAATGATATAGGAAACCGGCACTCGCCGACGGTGATCGTTGCGGCCGTCACCACGCGGCGCAAAAAGCCGGAGCTCCCGGTGCATGTGTGCATCACGGCGCAGGAGAGCGGCCTTGCGCGGGACTCCGTGGTGCTGACGGAGCAGGTGAGAACGCTGGAGAAGACCCGGCTGTCGCGTTATCTGGGCACCCTGTCGGACGAAGCGATGCGGCGGATCGACCGGGCGCTGGCGATGAGCATCGGCACGGCAGGCCGGGGAGATGGAGGAAAAACGAATGGAAAAACTCAAAGCACAGCAGGCGGCAGCGGCCCGGCGTGAACAGCTGGCGGCATGGGTGCAGATCGTGCTGGGCTGCCTGATCGGCGCAGCGGCTTATCCGCTGTTCCTTGATCCGGGCAAGATCGCACCCGGCGGCCTGACCGGCGTGGCCATGATCCTCAAGCATATCGGCGGCTGGGATATCGGCATCACCAGCCTGCTGCTGAACATCCCGCTGTTCATCGTCGGCTACCGCTCGATGGGCCGGGTGTTCGTGGTGCGCAGCCTTGCGGCGACGGTGATGTTCTCCCTGGCGATCGACCTGCTCAAGCCGTTGCCGAGCCTGGCGTTCGACCCCATGCTGACGGCGCTGATCGGCGGTGCGCTGCTGGGCATCGGCCTGGGCCTCATCCTGCGCGGGGGCGCGACCACCGGCGGCACGGACATGGTCGCCCGCATGGTGCACAGGAAGCTGCCCTTCCTGTCCGTGGGCATGTTCCTGTTCCTGATCGACTGCGTGGTGGTCGTCGCTGCGGCGGTCATCATCGGCGGGCGGGAGGCGCTGTATGCGCTGGTGTGCATCTACGTGTCCGACAAGGCGGTCGATATGGTGATGCTGGGCATGTCGAAGAACAAGGCCTGCTTCATCATCACGGACGAGTGGGAGAAGGTCTCTGCCCGTGTGATGGAGGAGCTGGAGCGCGGCGTGACGCAGCTGGATGCCCGGGGCGCCTATACGGGCACGGAGCGTCCTGTGGTGCTGTGCGTGCTGCCCCCGCAGGAGGTGGCCCGGCTGAAGGACATCGTCCGCGAATCGGACGAGAAGGCATTCATGTTCATCACCGAGGCTCACGAGGCGCTGGGCGAAGGTTTTTCACGGCTTTCAGGAGAATGAGCTTTCCGGCGTGCCGCAGGCTGTCTGCGGTGCGCCTTTGCTTTTTCGGGGGAAGAAACGTGCGATATGGCAATTATTCTGCCGAAGGGCAACATGCCTCTTGAATGTTTCTGATATCCGTGCTATAATCACCCTGTCCCTAATTCCTACCCTGACGGAAAAAGAAGAGGAGGAACCCAAAATGAAGAAGTTTCTTGCGATGCTTCTGGCCATGGTCATGATGCTGGGCTGCGTTGCCTTTGCTGATGCCGTGAATCCCGATGACATCCCGGACACCGTCACCTCTGCGGACGGCAAGTACGAGATCGCGTTCGTTACCGACGTGGGCCAGCTGAAGGACAAGTCCTTTAACCAGGGCACTTGGAACGGCGTGAAGTCCTACGCTGCCGCCAACAACCTGACCTACAAGTACTATCAGCCCGCCAACGGCAACGAGGCGACTGACGATGACCGCTATGACGCTATGAAGGCTGCTGCCGAGGGCGGCGCCAAGGTCGTTGTGGCTGCCGGCTTCATGCAGGGCACCGCGCTGACCAAGGCCGCGATCGAGTTCCCGGCCGTGAACTTCGTGTTCATCGATGGTTGGCCCCTGTCCGACGCTGAGGGCAACGTGCTGACGAACGTGGCTGCCATCTCCTTCCAGGAGGAGCAGGCTGGCTACCTGGCCGGCTACGCTGTCGTGCGTGACGGCTTCACCAAGCTGGGCTTCTCCGGCGGCGGCGGCGGCACCAACGCTGCCTGCGACCGCTACGGCTACGGCTTCGCCCAGGGCGCGAACGCTGCGGCTGCTGAGATGGGCGTTCAGGTTGAGCTGCGCTACTCCTGGCAGTACGGCGCTTCCTTCTCCGCTTCCTCTGAGCTGCAGACCATGGTCGCCGGCTGGTACCAGTCCGGCACCGAGATCGTCTTCGCCTGCGGCGGCTCCATGTTCCAGTCCATCGTGGCTGCGGCTGCCGCTGCTGACAAGTACGTTGTCGGCGTTGACGTTGACCAGTCCTACGAGTCCGAGACTGTCGTGACCTCCGCCCTGAAGGGCATTGCGGAAGCCGCGCAGCTGTCCATCGCCTCCAACTACGATGGCACCTGGGCCGAGACCTACGGCGGCAAGCTGACTGTTCTGGGCGCGAACCAGAATGCGGTTGGTCTGCCCACCGATACCTGGTCCATGGAGATCTTCACCGTTGCCGAGTACGAGAAGCTGATGGCCTCCATGAAGGATGGCTCTCTGGTCGTCTCTGCCGAGGATCTGCAGGCTGACGCGATCACCAAGGTCGACTTCAGCAACCTGACCGTGATCTACGAGTAATCATCATCAACAGACAGGGGAGAGCTCCGGCTCTCTCCTGTTTTTTTGTGTTGAAGAGCAGGAAGCCTTGCAATTTTGCGCTGTTACATATATAATTGAAGGAAGAAACGTGAAGACCGGCAGCGGGGATCAGGATGAGCCGCTGTCCAACTGAGAGAAAGGGAGGTGGCGGCATGGAAAAGGCGGTACCCGAGTACGTCATCGAAATGCTCCACATCACAAAGGAATTCCCCGGCATCAAGGCCAATGATGATATCACGCTCCAGCTGCGCAAGGGCGAGATCCATGCGCTGCTGGGCGAGAACGGCGCAGGAAAGTCGACGCTGATGAGCGTGCTGTTCGGCCTGTATCAGCCTGAAAAGGGCGAGATCCGCAAGGACGGCAAGACCGTGCAGATCCGCAACCCCAACGACGCCACGGCGCTGAATATCGGCATGGTGCATCAGCACTTCAAGCTGATCGATGTGTTCACGGTGCTGGACAACATCATTCTGGGCGCGGAGGACACGAAGCTGGGCTTCCTGTCCAAGAAGAAGGCGCGGGCGAAGGTGGCAGCGCTGTCGGATCGCTATGGCCTCAAGGTTGACCTCGACGCGAAGATCGAGGACATCACCGTCGGCATGCAGCAGCGCGTAGAGATCCTCAAGATGCTCTACCGCGACAATGAGGTGCTCATCTTTGACGAGCCCACCGCAGTGCTCACGCCCCAGGAGATCGACGAGCTGATGAAGATCATGAAGGAGCTGACGGCCGAAGGCAAGTCGATCCTCTTCATCACCCACAAGCTCAATGAGATCATGGCGGTCGCCGACCGCTGCACGGTGCTGCGCAAGGGCCGCTATATCGGTACGGTGGAGATCGCCGAAACCAATCAGGCGGAGCTTTCCCGCATGATGGTCGGGCGCGATGTGCAGCTGGTGGTCGATAAGGAGCCTGCCCAGCCTGCCCAGACCATTCTGGAGGTCAGCGATCTGCATGTGCGCTCCCGCCTGTACCACCGGGACGCGGTCAAGGGCGTGTCCTTCCAGGTGCGCGCGGGCGAGATCGTGTGCATCGCCGGCATCGACGGCAACGGCCAGTCCGAGCTGGTCTACGGCGTGACGGGCCTGGAAAAGGCCTCGAAGGGCAGGATCACCCTCAACGGCGTGGATATTTCGTCCGCGCCCGTCCGCAAGCGTTCCAAGGCCGGCATGAGCCACATCCCCGAGGATCGCCACAAGCATGGCCTGATCCTTGACAACACGCTGGAGCAGAACATGGTGCTGCAGCGGTACTATGAGCCGCGCTTCCAGAACTGCGGCTTCATCCGCTTCAATGCCGTGCGCGAGTATGCCGAGCAGCTGATCGAGCAGTATGACGTGCGCTCCGGTCAGGGCGCGATCACCACGACCCGCTCCATGTCCGGCGGCAACCAGCAGAAGGCGATCATCGCCCGAGAGATCGACCGCGATCTGCCGCTGATCATTGCGGTGCAGCCCACCCGCGGCCTGGACGTGGGTGCGATCGAGTACATCCACAGCCAGCTGGTGAAGCAGCGCGATGCGGGCAAGGCCGTGCTGCTGGTGTCGCTGGAGCTGGACGAGGTCATGAATCTCTCTGACCGCATCCTTGTGATGTACGAGGGCGAGATCGTGGGCGAGCTGGATCCCAGAAAGACCACGGTCGAGGAGCTGGGCCTGTACATGGCCGGCGCGAAGCGGCAGGGAAAGGAGGAGCAGGCATGAGCAAGCAGGTGAACAAGGGCGCTTCCTTCATTGCCGGGCTCTGGCAGAAGATCAGGGGCAGCAAGGCTGTCTGGGCGTCGCTGCTTTCCATCATCATCGGTATGGTTGTCGGTTCCATCATCATTCTCGTTTCCGGCCTGACCAACGCCACGCTGGGCGGCAAGGCTGCATGGGAGGGCATCCAGCTGGTGTTTGCCGGTCTGTTCTCCACCGGCCGTGATGCTGCGGGTACGCTGACCTTCGGCTTCAATCCCCAGCTGATGGGCAACATGCTCTTCCGTGCCATGCCGCTGATCATGACCGGTCTGAGCGTGGCGCTGGCGCAGAAAACGGGCCTGTTCAACATCGGCGCGCCCGGCCAGTACCTGATGGGTACGGCGGCGACGCTGCTGATCGCGCTGTATCTGCCCACGGGCACGGGCGAGAGCCTTCAGAATGTCTCCGGCGCGTGGGTGACTCACATGGAAGCCATGGGCATGACCGGACAGGCGGTCTGGCCTGCCTGGCTGGTGTGGACGCTGGCGTTCATGGGCGGTATTCTGGCCGGTGCGCTCTGGGGCGCGATCCCCGGCATGCTCAAGGCGCTGCTGAACATAAACGAGGTCCTGGCGTGCATCATGACCAACTGGATCGCCGCGAACCTCGTTACGTGGGTGTTTGACGCGGCGTCCCTGAAGAACATCGTCGAAAACACGAAGACGGGCTACATCTACAAGACGACCTTCAACGGCGTGCAGACGTCGAAGTTCGGTCTGGATCAGCTGCTGCCGGGCAGCCAGGTCAGCGGCGGCATCCTGATCGCGGTCGTGTTCGCGATCGTGGTCATCATCATGATGAACAAGACCACCTTCGGCTACGAGCTGAAGGCCTGCGGCTCCAACCGGTACGCGGCGCGCTATGCGGGCATCCGCGACAAGCGGAGCATCGTGGTCTCCATGGCGATGGCGGGCGCGCTGGCCGGCGCGGGCGCTGCGCTGTATTACCTGGCGGGCAACACCGAGTTCTACTGGGAGACCTCCCAGAGCCTGCCGGCGGTCGGCTTCAACGGCATCCCCGTGGCGCTGCTGGCGGCCAATAACCCCATTGGCGTGATCTTCTCCGGCCTGTTCATGTCCATGCTGGAGATCTGCGGACAGAAGCTGAAGGACCTGACGGCCTTCAACGAGTACATCACCGACGTCATCATCGCCGTCATCGTGTATCTGTCTGCGTTTGCGATGCTCATCCGGATGCTGCTGAGCAGGAAAAAGGCAAGTAAGGAGGCGCTGAAGTAATGGATATTCTTGCGATTCTTCAGAGTGACTCGATGGCCTTCCTGATCCGGCAGACGCTGCTGTTTGCGGTGCCGCTGATGATCGTTGCGCTGGCGGGCGTGTTCTCCGAGCGCAGCGGCGTCATCAACCTGGCGTTGGAGGGCATCATGATCTTCGGCGCGTTCGTGGGCGTGCTGTTCGTGAATGCGGTGGAAAATGCGGGCTGGTTCACCACGGCCTATGAGACCCTCAAGCAGGTCCCCAGCGGCAAGGCTGCGATGGACTTCGGCCTGCTGGTGCAGACGCAGGGCTTCGCGCTTCTGGCCATGCTGATGACGGCGGTCGCGTGCTGCCTGTTCTCCATGCTGCTGGCCTTCGCGGCGATCCACCTGCGCGCCGACCAGACCATCGCGGGCACGGCGCTGAACATGCTGGCCCCCGCGCTGGTGCTGTTCTTCGTCCGCATGATCGCCAACCAGAACACCCTGAACATCGGCGGCGAGGCGAGCAGCTGGTTCATGCTCAAGGAGAGCTATTTCGGCTTCGGCATCAAGCTGACCCGCACGACGAAGACCGCCTCCATGGGCTTCCTCGGCAAGGCCTTCATTGATCAGGTCTACCCGATGACCTATGTGTGCATCCTGCTGTTTATCGTGATGGCGATCTTCATGTACAAGACGCGCTTCGGCCTGCGCCTGCGGGCCTGCGGCGAGAATCCGCAGGCGGCGGACAGCCTGGGCATCAATGTGTTCAAGATGCGCTATGCCGGCGTGGGCATCTCCGGCGCCCTGGCGGGCATCGGCGGCTTCCTCTACGCGACCACGACCATGAACTGCTCCTCCAACGGCGATGTGGCGGGCTTCGGCTTCCTCGCGCTGGCGGTCATGATCTTCGGTAACTGGAAGCCCCTCAACATCGCGCTGGCGTCCCTGCTCTTCGGCCTGCTGAAGTGCGTGTCCGCGTCCTACAGCACGCTGGACTTCAACGCTGACCGCATCTACGAATTCAAGGAGCTGGGCATCAGCAAGCATGTGTACAACCTCATGCCGTACATCATCACCCTACTGGTGCTGGGCTTCACCTCCAAGCGCTCCCGTGCGCCCAAGGCGGAGGGCATCCCCTACGACAAGAGCGTCCGATAAGACGATCATTTCCGGCGAACGGCTTGACAGGTCGTTCGCCTTTTTTGAAAAGGAGGAGTACGCATGGCTTGCTGGATCTGGTATTTCGGTGATCTGGAACTGTACCACAGCTGCCGGATGCATATGCGGCGGGATGAATTCGACTACCATTTTCCGCCCTTCTGGCGCCTGGACGACGCGCACAAAAACGTGGTGTTCCGCAAGGAATTCGTGCTGGAAAACGCCGGGACGATCCGCGTGCATGCCAACGGTCGGGGAATGCTGGAGGTCGATGGCCGCCGCTATCCCTATGACGGGCGGGAGATCGCCCTGGACGAGGGTCGGCACGTGATCGAGGCGAAGCTGATGAGCGAAGAGGTGCCGCTGCTGTTCGTCAAGGGCGCGGTGGAATCGGACGAAACATGGGACGTGAGCTGCTACGACGGCAGGTGGGTCAAGGCCGGCGCGAACTGGTTTTTCCGGGAGGCGGACAAGTGTCCGGTGAAGTTTCCCTTCATATATAAGGAGCTGCAGCCTGCGTCGGTCGAAGCGTGCACGGACGGCGTCCTGTACGATTTCGGGCGGGAAAGCTTCGGTCCCGTGACGCTGGCGGATACGGCGGAGGACACCTGCGTGTGGTACGGCGAATCCCGGGAGGAGGCGCTGAGCCCGGAGGCGATCCTGCAGCAGCGCATCCCGGCGGGCGGCGAATGCAGGCTGCCGGCGCGGGCGTTCCGCTACATCCGGGTCAGCCGGGAGGTGGGGATCCGGGCGGAAAATGAGCTGCTGCCGCTGCGCCGGCGCGGGAAGTTCTCCTGCAGCGACGTCCGCCTGAACCGCATCTGGGACGTTGCGCACCACACCTTCCACCTGTGCAGCCGCGAGTTTTTCCTCGATGGCATCAAACGCGACCGCTGGGTCTGGTCGGGCGACGCCTATCAGTCCTATCTCATCAACCGTTACTGCTTCAATGACCGGGAGATCATGCGCCGCACCATCCTCGCCCTGCGGGGCCGTGATCCGGTACCTTCGCACATCAACACCATCCTCGACTACTCCTTCTTCTGGATCATGTCCCTGGAGGAGTACCACCTGATGATCGACGACACGGAGTTCCTGCGGCGGGTCTGGCCGCTGGCGGTCAGCCTGATGGACTACTGCCTGGCACGGCGGGATGAGAATGGCTTTGCTGCCAACGAGGGCAACGGCTGGATCTTCGTCGACTGGGCGGAGATGGACAAGGAGTATGCCGTCTGCGCCGAACAGATGCTGCTGCTGCGCGCGCTGGAGGCAATGGCGCACCTGGCGGCGGTGGTCGGGGAGGACAGCAGCCGCTATCTGCGGGAGTTTAACGGCCTGCGCGGCAGGATCGACGAGTTCTTCTGGGACGAGGAGAAGGGCGCGTACATCGACAGCTATGCGTCCGGCAAGCGGAATGTCACGCGGCACGCGAACATTTTCGCGCTGCTGTTCGGATATGCGGGGAAGAAGCGGGAGCGGATCCTCCGAAACGTGCTGCTCAACGATGCGGTTCCTGCCATCCGTACCCCCTATTTCAAGTTCTACGAGCTGGATGCGCTGTGCGACGCCGGTGAAACGGACGAGGTGCTTCGCCGCATCCGGGAATACTGGGGCAGCATGGTTGACGGCGGCGCGACAAGCATCTGGGAGGAGTACAGTCCGGATGAGCCGATGGAGGCGCAGTACGGCATGTACGGCGACAAGTTCGGCAAGAGCCTGTGTCATGCGTGGGGCGCGAGCCCGATCTACCTGCTGGGCCGCTGGTTCATGGGCGTGAAGCCGACGAGCCCGGGATACCGGACGTTCGAGGTGCGTCCGCAGGCGGCGGACCTGGACTGGTTCGAGGGAACGGTGCCCGTCGGTCCCTGGCTGGGCGAGGTCCACATCCGCGTACAAGGCGGCGTCTGCACGGTTTGCGCGACCGTCGACGGCGGCACGCTGTACTGGCAGGGCAGGGAATACCCTCTGGAGAAGCGGGTGCCGATCTGCGTCGGAGAGGCATGAAACGGGCACATGTCACAATCTGCCGAAGCTTTGCCATAAACGACAAGCACGAAACGAAATTCTGATTTTCTGAAAAAACGTTCGGAAAATCCCTTGACAGCGGGTAGGGAATGGGGTAGAATATCGCTGTAATGTTTCCTTGACGGGCCTGATCGGCTTGTCCGGACGAAGTTACAGAGGAGGATCTGCCATGCCCTGCCAGAAGGAGTTTTCCCGCTTCGGTGGCAAGTGTATCATCCTCCAAACGGCCCAATGAGATCAAGAGTACGGCATGATTGTATACAGCCGTACTCTTTTTCGTGAGATCAATACCGATTGACGCTGTGTGACAGCAGGAGGTTCATACATGAAGAAGGTTGCCATCATCATGGGCAGCGACAGTGACCTGCCCGTTCTCAAGCCCGCCTTTGAGCAGCTGAAGAAGCTGGACATCCCCTTTGAGGCGCACGTCTATTCCGCCCACCGCACACCTGTTGAAGCGGCTGCGTTTGCGAAGAATGCCCGTGAGAACGGCTTCGGCGTGATGATCTGCGCGGCGGGCAAGGCAGCGCATCTGGCCGGCGCATTTGCGGCCCAGACGACGCTGCCGGTGATCGGCATCCCGGTCAAGTCCTCGACCCTGGACGGCCTGGACGCGCTGCTGTCCACGGTGCAGATGCCCTCCGGCATGCCGGTGGCGACGGTCGCCATCGACGGCAGCGCCAACGCGGCCTTGCTGGCGGCGCAGATCCTCGCGGTGGAGGACGCGGCGCTGGCGGAGAAGCTCAATGCGATGCGTCAGGCGCAGCACGACGCGGTCATTGCCAAGGACGCCGCGCTGGTCATTGAATAAAAAACACGAACATTCCGCGCAGAAAGACAGCGGGAATGTTCGCCGGATCGGTTCGCGGGAGACCGCGGGAAAGAGTGAAGCAAGCATGGAAAACAAGTTCTGGCTTGATGCAAACGATATCCATGAGGACATGGACAAGCCTCACGAGGAGTGCGGCGTGTTCGGCATCTACCGCAGGAATGGGACGGGCGTTGTGGCGGAAACCTACCACGCGCTGTATGCCCTGCAGCACCGCGGCCAGGAGAGCTGCGGCATCTGCGTCAATACTGACGGCGTGATGCGCAATCATCGTGACAATGGTCTGGTGACCGAAGTGTTCACTCGCGACCTGCTGGAAAAGATCACGGAGGGCAACATGGCCATCGGTCACTGCCGTTATGCGGCGGCGGACATGAAGAGCCGCTCCAATGCCCAGCCGCTGCTGATCAATCATCAGAAGGGCGCGATGGCGCTGGTGTGCAACGGCGCGCTGACCAACGCAGCCGAGCTGCGGGACGAACTGGAGGCCAACGGCGCGATCTTCCACGCCACGGCCGACACCGAGGTCATCGCCTACATCATCACCCAGGAGCGCCTCAAGTGCGGCTCCATCGAGGACGCCGTCCGCAACGCCATGAAGGTCATCAAGGGCGCGTATTCGATGGTGGTCATGAGCCCCACGAAGCTGATCGCCTGCCGCGATCCCCATGGCTTCCGCCCGCTGTGCATGGGTCACATCGGGGACGACGTGGTGTTCGCTTCCGAGTCCTGTGCGCTGGACAGCGTGGGTGCGACCTTCGACCGGGACATCGCTGCGGGCGAGGTGGTCGTGGTCAGCAAGGACGGCATCGAGTCCTACCAGATGGAGAATGCCTGCCATGACGGCCTGTGCGTGTTCGAATTTGTGTATACGGCCCGTCCTGACTCCGTGGTGGACGGCGCGAGCGTTCACGAGGCCCGCAAGCGTGCCGGCGCGTTCCTCGCGCTGGAGCACCCGGTACAGGCGGACGTGGTCATCGGTGTGCCGGATTCCGGCCTGGATGCGGCGCTGGGCTTCTCCCAGCAGTCCGGCATTCCCTACGGCATCGGCTTCCTGAAGAACAAGTATATCGGCCGCACGTTCATCCTGCCCGAGCAGAAGCAGCGTCAGGATGCGGTGCGCATCAAGCTGAATGCGATCAGGTCCACTGTCGCCGGCAAGCGCGTGGTCATGGTGGATGACTCCATCGTGCGCGGCACGACCTGTGCTCATATTGTGAATCTGCTGCGCGAAGCCGGCGCGACGGAGGTGCATGTGCGCCTGTCCAGCCCGCCGTTCACCAACGTATGCTATTTCGGCACGGATGTGAGCAAGCGGGAAACGCTGATCGCAGCGAATCACACGGTGGATGAGATCCGTGAGATCATCGGTGCGGATTCGATCGGCTATCTGCCGCTGGAGGCCTGCGACAAGATCGCGATGGGCAGCAAGTGCAAGTTCTGCAAGGGCTGCTTCACGGGTGAGTATCCGATCGACCCGCCGGTGCGCAAGCATGTGAACAAGTACGACCAGCCCCTCACGCTGAAATAAACCATCCACGCGGGCGCGACCAGGCCAGAACGGCCAACCCGATCGCGAAACGGGTTTCGAAAGGGGTGAAACCCCTTCGCGGGTCAAGGGCAGAGCCCTTGCCGTCGGAGACCCCGCGCCGCATCGCAGCGAATCATGACGCCTTTGAATGATCCCCGATCATTCAAACAGTCCGGTCACCCCCAAGAGGAGAGAAACAGAACACCAATTATCCCCATGACGCCTTTGAATGATCCCCGATCATTCAAACGGTCCGGTCAACCCCAAGAGGAAAGAAACAGAACACCAATCATCCCCATGACGCCTTTGAATGATCCCCGATCATTCAAACAGTCCGGTCAATCCCAAGAGGAAAGAAACAGAACACAAACCAACCGTCTCCGAACGATCCCTGATCGTTCAAACAGTCCGCCCCCTCCAAAGGAACGGACCCAAAGGCGCAAAATAACACCCCCACAACACAGACAGATGGAGGAAACACCCATGAAGAGCGAGAGCGCATCCTACAAGGCAGCCGGCGTTGACATCGTCGCCGGATACAAGGCAGTCGAACTGATGAAGAAGCACGTGGCCCGCACGAAGAACGAGGGCTGCGTGGACGATATCGGCGGCTTCGGCGGCTGCTTCGGTCTGAACGTCGATGGCATGAAGAACCCCGTGCTGGTCTCCGGCACCGACGGCGTGGGAACGAAGCTGAAGGTCGCGATGCTGCTGGACAAGCACGACACCATCGGCATCGACTGCGTGGCCATGTGCGTCAACGACGTGATCTGCTGCGGCGCCAAGCCCCTGTTCTTCCTGGATTACATCGCCTGCGGCAAGAACATCCCCGAGAAGATCGCGGATATCGTGGGCGGCGTGGCGGAGGGCTGCGTGCAGTCCGGCGCGGCGCTCATCGGCGGCGAAACTGCCGAGCACCCCGGCATGATGCCCGATGACGATTACGACCTCGCGGGCTTCACCGTGGGCATCGTGGACAAGGAGAAGATCATCGACCCCAGCACCATGAAGGCCGGCGACGTGATCATCGCCCTGCCCTCCACGGGCGTGCACTCCAACGGCTTCTCCCTGGTCCGTAAGGTGTTCGGCCTGACCGACGGCGCGCAGGACCGGA
>SVGU01000052.1 GCA_015056155.1 Clostridiales bacterium | reverse complement strand
ACCATTCCTTACATTTTTCACGGCCATCAGCCTTGGCTGATAGTGAAAAATGCCCGCTTCCGCAGAAGCGGAATCTCTTTCCTTTTCTCGAAAAAGTGGCCGCAGCCACTTTTTCGACACACTGCGGGCATCCGGCAAATACCGGATGCCCGCGTTGTTCTGTGAAATTGTCTGTCCTCAGAACACAGGATAATGCACGAAGGCTGCGTTGTTGTCCAGCGTGCCTTCGCCGCTGCTGACCAGCTCGACGTACAGCGTGCGGGTCTGGGTCATGCCCAGCATCCAGCCAATGTCCAGCAGGTCATTGACCACGTACTGGCTCTCCAGCTCGAAGGGCATGGTGTAGATGACCTCGCCGTTCTCGTCGTCCGCGCGGATCTGCATGGTCACGCCGGCGTCCACCGTGCCCACATTCTGCACGGAGTACTGCAGGTGTTCCCGGTCCGCCAGATAGTAATCCGATGCGATCAGCGCGAAGTCGATGCGCTCCAGGGAGATGCCGATCGCGGCGGTCGTGCCGGCGTTTTCCGCCGAGAACGCGACCTCCACCGCGCCCTTCATTTCCTCAGGCAGCTGCACGTTGAAGAGGACCTCGCCCCATTCGCCGGAGCGGATCGTGCAGGGGATGGTCTCCGCCGCCGCGCCGTCCAGCAGCACCGTGACCGCCTTGATGGGCTCCATGCCTCCGTTGTAGAGGAAGCCCGCGACCGGCAGCACCGCGCCGGACTGCACGCCGGACTCGTCGTAGCTGATCATCGCGTCCGTCAGCGCCGGGCCGAAGGGCAGGTATGCGCTGCGCATGGTGCTGGCCAGGCCGTCGGCAGACGCCGCTGCGCTGCGCCAGGCCGCGAACACGCCGTTGGACAGGGGCAGCACGTCATAGGCGAAGATCGCCGCCGCATCCGTCAGCAGCGCCACCGGCTGGCCGCCGTTCAGCAGCATGCCGCACAGCTCCGTCTGGCCCATGCCGTCCGGCCGGGAGAAGGTCAGGAGCGTGCCCGCGCCGGTCTGGCACAGCGCCAGATCCGCGCCCGCGCCGGCAGCCACGACAGTCTCCGCCGCGCCGCCCGGGGCCGTCAGGCGCTTGACCGCGCCGTCCGAGTACCACAGAAGCTGCTGCTGGCCGTTGACCTCGCCGAACACGGGAGAGGCGCACAGGCCGCTGTCCACGATGGTCAGCTGACCGTTTTCGTCGCTCAGAAGCAGGTTGAACACATACGGATCCTCCGTCTCCTGCACGGCCGCCACATACACCTGGCCGCCCAGCAGGCCGACCTTCGCGCCGCTCAGGCCGAGGCTGCCGTCCAGCAGCGTCCTGGTCTCCCAGCGGCCGTCAGCCGCCATGAGGGACAGGCACAGCGCATTCTGATCCGTGATTTGAAGCGTGTCGCCGCTCTTGATGAAGGCCACGGCAGGCGTACCGTTCACCATCGTCAGGTCGGCAGAGAAATCGTACATTTCGTCCGCAGTCAGGCGGCCCATCGGCAGGAAGCCGAGGCCGGGCTCAAACCGGGACACATACATATCGAAGTGGCTCAGGCCGGCATAGAGCTTCTCCGCCGCCTCCGTCTCGCTGCCTGCCGTGTTGGGCATCTCGCCGGCTTCCAGCAGGCGGTTGAGCTTCATGTAGGCCAGGTAGATGTTCTTGCCGTCGGAATAGAGCTTGAAGGGGCCGTCCGCCACGTCGCTTGCGTCGATGCGGATGGGCTTGCCCCAGGCCGTGCCGTTCCACAGGCTGTACACCAGATGGGTGGTGTTGGCGGTGTCCGCCTGATCACCGTCGGTGTCCAGGAAGACCATCATCGTGACGTCCCCGGCGGAAGCCAGCTGCGGCTCCGCATCGGGATCGTTGTGCTCGGGCATGGCTTCCGCCTCTGCGGGCGCATCGGTGAAGTCCACATCGCTGACCAGCACGCCGCTGGACGCCTGCTTCCTCACGCCGCCAAAGCGCGCCGCAAGGCTGTCCTCCGCACCCTCCGCCGTCAGCAGCACCATATGGCAGCGGCCGTTGAGCCGGATGACCTTCTTGCCGCCGTCGCCGTTGCCGGGCCAGATGCGGAGCTTGGTCTCGTATTCGAACGGGCCGATGTCCACCTCGGCATTGATGCCGACCTCGCCTGTGAAGGTGATGGTATCCACCGCGCCGCCGGCGTCGAAGGTGAAGGTGGAATCCAGCTCCGCGCCCAGGGTACCGTAGACGCTCGCAGACGCCTCCGCGCCCAGGATCTTGAAGCCCACGCCGACGCTCAGGGTGATCTGGCCATGGACGCCCACGCCGATCTCCGGCGTCAGCAGCTTCTTCACCACCAAGTCATAGCCGAAGTCGTCCGCCGTGCCGACGCCCTTCAGGCTGCCCTCCGCCTCCAGCAGAACGGGCACCGGGCCGATCGCCGTCTGGACGGCCGCCTCCGCCGTCAGGCCGACCGACACGCCCACGCCGCCGCTGACCGCGTGCAGACCATTCTCGTTGAAGTGCGCGTTCAGGCAGAAGGTGATCTCCACCGCGACGCCCTTGCCAGCCTCCGCCTCGCTCTTCTCGTGCTTCTTGTTGAAGTCGTCCAGCACCTTCTGGGCATTGGCGTTCAGCTTGCCGTCCTCTTCCTTGTCCACATTGTAGGCAAGGGTGATCTTCTCGTTGTCGATCTGGATCTCGAAGGGGAATTCGATCTCCGCTTCATCCTCGCCGCTGTCCTTGCCCCTGTTGGCGAACTTCAGCAGGGCGTTGGCGATCTTGCCCAGCACCTTGTCCTCGTCGCCCTTGCCGACCTCGAACTCCTCGACGCTGAAGCGGCCGAGGAAATCCAGGATGCCGCGGATGGATTCCGGCAGATCCAGCTGCCCAAAGGCCACGACGGTGATCTTCAGCTCCTCCTCGATCGTGTTGGACTGGCCGGAGTTGTAGGTGACGTCCGCCACCGCGCGCACCCGCTGACCGACGGTGAACTTCTTGTTGTCGATGGTGAACTTGCCGTCCTTGCTCTCGCCCAGGACCGTGTCGCCCTGCATCAGCTTGTAGCCGTTGACGACCGCGCCGTTGGACACGGCCAGCGAAATATCGAACCGCGCCATCAGCTCGGCCTCGGTGTTGATCTGGCTGTTCTCGGACAGCACGTCGTCGTTGTTGCACAGCGCCTTGGTGAAGGCGAAGCGCTCGTCCGTCAGCTGGATGATGGTCATGCCGCCCTTGCCGGAGGGGGTGAAGTCCGGCTGGTCGACCATGTGGTATTTGGAGCCGGGCACGCTGACCGCCAGGCCATTCCTGCCCAGCGCGTTCCAGTCAAACACGGCGTTGCCGGCCGCATCGGTGCTCAGCACCTGACCGCACAGCTGCACCGACGCGCCGGAAATGGGCGCAGCGGTCTTCTTGTCCAGCACGCGGATGGTATAGGTCGCGGTCGTCTGCGCCGGATGGACGGGCAGGGTCGGCTGACCCACGCCGATGTCCACCGGGTTGGTGTCGATGCTGGACATGGCCCGGTTGTTGACGTTGTAGGCCGTGATTGTCCAGTAGCGGCCGCTGACAGACGTGGTCGGGCGGTACACGGCGGTCCAGCGGACGGTGCCGTCGCCCATTTCCGACCGGCTCCACGGCTCGTACATGCCGTAGCCGTTGTTGTTGATGGCCTCCAGATGCCCCACGTTCTCGTCCGTCACCACGGTGATCACGTAGTCGCAGCCTACATAGGGGTCCTTGACCGGCGCGAGCGTCGCGGACTTGATCGGGTCATAGCCGGGGATCACGTAGCCGCAGGCACACACGGGCTCCGTATGCGCCGCACGCTCCCAGCCGGAGAAGATGTTGAAGGTCTCGTTGCATTCCGCGCAGATGTTCCAGAAGATATCCTGCTGCTCATGCTCCGCGCTGAAAGCCGGATCGTCGATGCTCAGCAGGCGGTATGCCGTGCGGATGAGGGTGTTTTCCTGCGCGGGCACATGGTCGCAGCCGCCGTTGAGCGCCTCGTCCATGTCGAAGGACAGCTCCTCGTAGTCGTACACCTCATGGGTCACCGGGTCGCGCAGGGTGCACTGGATGACATAGGTGCCCTGCTTCGGCGCATCGCCCAGGTCGAAGAAGCCGGTGGAGTTCAGCGTCGTGCCGGTGAGGTACTCCTCGTCGTCCGCGATGATCTGCCCGTAGGTGGGGGAAGACGGGTCGGTCTTGTCCACCAGGGAGTATTCGATCACGTAGGAGCGGGTGGTTTCCGAAACGATGTACGCCTTCGCGCCGCACTGGATGCCGTTTTCCGTCTCCACCGCATATTCCAGGGACAGCTGGAAGGTCTCCGGCGCATTCTCGGACATGCCGCCGTCAAACTGCAGCGACGCCCAGTCGATCGTCAGCAGCCAGTAGTCCGTATCCCGGACGATCGTGCCCGTTTCCTTGTCCTTGTGGCCGACGTAGACGACGATCTCGTTCTCGCCCATCTTCAGCGCGCTCAGCGGCACCTCGAAGTAGGACGTCTTCCACGTCGCATTCTGACCGGTCAGCACGCCCACGAACACGCCGTTGACGTACACCATGTCATACTCGTAATGCCACGTGCTGGAGACCTCGTCGCAGTCCCAGCTGTAGATGCCCAGCCGGCAGGACTGCAGCGGCATCGTCGCCTCGTCCAGCTGGAAGGTCATCCGGAAGGGATAGCCGGGATCATCATGGTTGATGTATGAGTCATCGCCGACGCTGACGCCCGAGGTGATCGTCATCAGGCCGGGATGGGCGTCCGCCGCCTGCGCCGCCGGAATCATCGCCAGCAGAAGCAGCAGCGCCGTCAGAAGCACACCGATATGAAGCTTCTTCATCCAACCGTTCCTCCTGTTCATTTCTCTTTGGCATTAATTGCCACCGTCTGCCTTTCAGTATACCATTTCCCGTCAAGCCTTGTCAAGACAGCGGCAAGCCGCCGGAAAGCCATGAAACAACAAAAAAAGCCTGAATCCTACGATTCAGACTTGAGCACCTCCGAGGGGATTCGAACCCCTGTTTCAGCCTTGAGAGGGCCGCGTGCTAGGCCTCTACACAACGGAGGCATATTGAGCAGAACTCAACTGCGAGAATAAGTATACCACAGGATCCGGCTTTTGTCAACAGCTTTTGGCGCAATTTCTGATATTTCATCATTTGTCCGGCACAGATCCATCCGGGGAAAAAAGAAAACCGCCCGAACCTTACGATTCAGGCGGGAAGCACCTCCGAGGGGATTCGAACCCCTGTTTCAGCCTTGAGAGGGCCGCGTGCTAGGCCTCTACACAACGGAGGCATATAAAGCTGGGGAACTAGGATTCGAACCTAGGCAATACGAGTCAGAGTCGCAGGTGCTACCGTTACACCATTCCCCATCGGCTTTATATGAGGCAGTGGGCTTTCGCTCAACTGCGAGGACTATAATATCATAATCCCGCAGGCTTGTCAACACCTTTTTTTGAATTTTGCAAAGTTTTTGCTGCTATTTTTGCCGCATGCTCACTTTTTATGGTTCAAATCGTGCAGGATCGCGCAAAGCCGGACAATCAGGATGATGCAGGGGAGGCTGAAGGTGACCAGAGCCATCAGCGTAAGCTCGCTATCGATCAGCGACTGGCTGTAATGGCTCATGTTCCGCTGCAGATTGCCGTAGCAGGTGACCACGCCGCTCATCAGGCCGAGCCACAGACCTGCTATGATGCCGACAATCAGCGCCGAATTGTGCGGAGCGCTGGACTCGCGCCAATTCTGATACATGGATTTGGTCAGGCACAGTCTGAGAACCAGGGCGCCCAGCCGACGTAAAACCAGCATAATCATTGCAAAACCTCCTGAGGACAGTGCTCTGCCCTTCGTTTATCTTTCGGATGGAGCGCCGCTGTCCTGCAAGCCGCGCCTTACAGGTCGAGCCCCGCCATGCACACCTGCCCGTCGCGCCAGCTTTCCTGCCGTGCTTCGTGGATGCGGTCTCCCGGGTGCACATGGCCGGTCAGCAGCGGCGAATGGGGGTCGTGCTGCGCCATGGTCCGGCGGACCGCGCCGGCGTTGGCGTTGGCATAGCAGTAGCGGCACAGGTGCCCGCAGGTGTCATACGCGCCGATGTCGCAGGTCAGGTGGCAGGCGCACTCCCGGGCGCGGGGCTGCTTCACCGGCGGCTTCAGGCGGGCATGGATCGCCCGTTCATAGGCGGCGAGGGTCATGCAGCCGGAGCAGTCCGCCCCGAAGGCCGCCAGCTCGTCGCCCTCGTGGCAGGGACGGAGGGTCATGCCGTTCTCCCCGGCGATCCGGACCATCTCCCGCCCCAGCAGCAGCCGCGCCTCCTGCGGCACCGGCCGCACCTCCGGGAAATTCCGCTTCACCTTTTCGTACAGGTCGATGAAGGAAATGACGCAGGTGTCCGTCGCGCCCGCCAGCGTGCGGCACATGCGCTCAAACTCCACCAGGTGGCGGTCAACGGGATAGTCCTCCGTCAGCAGGATGGGGTCATACCGCCAGATCATCCCCTCCGGGCCGATCCGCTCCGACAGGCGGCGGAAATCTGCCAGCACCTGCTCCTTTGGCGGCACATTCGGCTCGATGTCCCGGCCGTAAGGCGTGACGGTCACCTGCCACAGCTGCCCGTAGGGGCGCAGCGCCGCCATGTGGGGCAGCAGGGGCGCCGGGTTCTTGGTGATGAAGCCGATGCAGTCCACCACGTCCGGCGACAGGCGGTAGCGGGTGATCTGCTGCGGGTTGAAGGGGTTGCGCACCATCACGAAGCCCTCCTCCAGCCGCCGCAGCAGCCACGGTGCATAGAAGGCCGGAATGTCCGTGCGCTGGCCGGTGTTGATGATCATGCCCTTCCTCCCCTTTCCGCCGCGTGAAATTACTGCTCCATATCCTCCAGCGGCGCCGCCTGTCCCCAGAGGGCATAGGAGCGGCCGCAGCGCGTGCAGGCATACTCGGACGTATCGTTCCGCTTCCCGCAGCTGGGGCAGACCCAGCGCTTCTCGTCGTCCGGGGGCGGCAGCCCGCGGGCGATGGCCGCCTCAGCGGCTGTCTCCTTCTCCTTCTTCCGGGCCGCCTCCTCGGCAGCCTGCTTCTCCATCTCCGCGATCTCCTTTTTCACCATCGCGTCGTTGTGGCTGATCATCTCCGGCGTGGGCTTCCAGAACTTCTTCAGCAGCAGTTTCACCGCCAGCAGCACCACCACCGGCGCAATGGCAAACAGCAGAAAGCTCCACAGCTCATCCGCCCTCATGCTGCCCAGGCCCATGAAAAGCATCATCCCGGTGAAGACCGCCCACATGCTCAGAGGGAGCCCCAGCGCGATGCCGATCAGCGCGACCAGCAGCGGATGCCTGCTCTTCACGTAAATATAGCACTCGTGCGGCATGACCAGCCGCAGCACCTCCGTCATCAGTATTTCGATCAATCCCGACATTGTCCGTAACCGTCCCTTCTGTCTGTACTGCAGCGGCGGTCTCCCTGCCGCTTACCTGACCTCCGCCTGGGCGATGCCGCAGCGTGCGCAGTTCGCCTGCTTGATGCGGTTCTTCTTCCCGCAGACCGGGCAGACCCAGTGCAGCGGGTCCCTGACCACGGTCTTCGCTTTCTCCTCCGCCTGCTTCTCGAGCTCCTTTTTCACCAGCTCGTCGTTGTGGCACAGCACCTCCGGCGTGGGCTTCCAGAATTTCTTCAGCAGCAGCCTCACCGCCACCAGCACCACCGGCGGCGCGATGGCAACCGGCAGAAAGGTCAGGTACTCATCCAGCGGCATGTCGCGCCACCCAAAGAAAAGTACAAAAGGCGTGAAGGCCGCCCACAAGAACAGTGGGACGCCCAGCGCGATGCCGCCCAGAACGAGCAGGATGTTGTATTTGGACTTCAGATAGATATACCATTCGTGCGGCAGGATCAGCCGCGGCACTTCCGCTATCAGCAGCTCGAGCATTTTACCCATCCTCCCGGCTTTGTCTTCATGCCTCCGCGTCCTTCCCGGGCGCAGGGGCAGCCGCGGCCTTCTCCATTTCCGCCTTCATCAGCTCATCGTTGAACGCCAGCATCTCCGGCGTCGGCTTCCAGAATATCTTCATCAGCAGCTTCGCCGCCAACAGCCCCACGGGCAGCGCAGCGGCAAACAGCAGGATACAGATCGTCTCCCACATTTCCCAGCTGCTCGTGAACAGCGACCAGACCATCACCCCGGCTATCAGCCCCCAGAAGATGATCACCGTCGTCACGCCCAGCCCAAGCAGCTGCTCCAGCATC
Source organism: Clostridiales bacterium (assembly GCA_015056155.1). Lineage (GTDB taxonomy): Bacteria > Bacillota > Clostridia > Christensenellales > Aristaeellaceae > UBA11524. The sequence goes on along the minus strand of SVGU01000052.1, from coordinate 12,187 downwards.
CTGTTCCGCGCCCGGAACCAGACATAGCATTCCGCCGGCATCAGCCAGCGCAGGACATTAGACGCCAGCAGCGGGATCAGGATGGTCAGAACGATACACACCACCGTCTCCATGTTTTTTCCTCCCTCCGCTTATTCGCCGTCCTTCGGCACGGACATGGCCGCCAGCCGCTCAAAGGCCGTCGCCTCCTGCTTGTGCGCCGGTCGGACGCGGGGCGCGAGGCAGTACTGGCAGTTGTCGTACCTGACACGGTTTTTCCAGCCGCAGGAGGAGCAGCGCCAGTGCGCATTATCCTCCGTCAGCCTCGTCTTCTGCGCCGCCTCGACCGGGAAGGTGAACAGCGCATCGCAGGCGCTGCAGCGGAAATCCGGGCGCTCATTCTCCTGCCCGCAGGACGCACAGCGCCACCGATCGCCCTTCAGGTGGAGCATCGCCAGCCGGGCGTCCCGCTCCGACCACGCCGGGCCGCGCCATTCCTGCATCACCACCGGCATCGGCACACCGCGCCTGTGCGCGACCATCCTCGCCTGCGCCCGTATCTCGTTGTCCGATTCTGCCGCCATGTACTCCTCCAGCTTCGCCGCCAGGGGCCTGCACAGAAGCTTCAGCACCCCGTGGATCAGCAGGCACGCCACCGGCGGCCCGAAGATGAACAGCAGGCTCGACATCACATCGCTCGGCTCCAGTTGCCACGTGAGCAGCATGTACAGCAGCCACACGACCATGAAGCCCCAGATCGACAACGCAGCCCCCAGCGCCAGCGCCACGAGCGTCGCCACCAGCGGGAAATTGATCCGCAGCCAAACAAACAATTCCCGCGGGAGCAGGAACCGGAATCCGATCACGGTCATCAGATGAAGCACCAGATTGGTCAGCATCGCATGCAGCCTCCTCTGTACAAAACGCACGTTTTGGCCATTATATCATATTATATACAGGATTTCCACCCCACAGCTGCGTAACTCCCGCTCCAAAAAGAAACGGGCGAACTTTCCTGCCTGGCGATTGCAATCCGGGAACAGGCATGCTATCCTATTCGCAAACAGCCTGTGCTTTCAGGAAGGAGAGACCTGCATGCAGCCCATTTGCTTCTGCTGTTTCGGAGATTCGATCACCAGCGACCAGGTGACTGGCATCGGCACGGTCATCGCCCGCAAGCTCGGTGCGGCGCATCTGATGAACGCCGCCTGCGGCTATGCCACCTGCTCCGACTGGCACGACGGGGACGAAAACGTCACCCCGGTCACGCTGGTTGAGCCGCCCAACACCAACACCGCCGACAACGTCCTTTCCAATCAGGTGCGGCGCGTCCTGCAGGCGATCACCCCGGCCGGGCAGCCCGTGCGCTGGACCGTGGACGGCGCGGAATATTCCCTCGACCCGGCCGTCGGCCTCGGCACGGGGACCCTTCCCCAGCCGGATGTGATCTACATCGCCGTCTCCACCAACGACGGCAACCACCCCTTCAACGCCGTCCGGGACGATTTCGCCCTCGTCGCCAGGCAGTCCTATTCCCAGCTGACCCGCAACAGCCTCGCCTCCGCCCTGCGCTGGGCCATCCAGACGCTGCAGTCCGCCTGCCCGGACGCCCGCATCTTCGCCGCCACTCCCCTGCAAACATGGACGGACATGCCCTGGATGTCCCACGAAAGCGGCATGCTCAAGCGTCGTCTGGTGATGGATGTGTGCCGCCTCACCGGCGCAGAATGCATCGACAGCTTCATGGAAAGCGGCTTCGACGCAGAAGTGGCGCGCGACCACGGCGAGGTACACCCGGACGAGGAATGGAAGGAACGCATCGCCTGCTTCGCGGCCGGAAAAATCGCCGCGGCGCTGAAATAAAGAAAACAGGTGTTTTGTCCATTTTGACACAAACTATCCCATTTTGACCGTTGCCCGTGCAACGATTCAGTGCTATACTGTGACCGTCAAAACCGGGTCATTCCTGCCCGGGAAACGTTTCTGTTCCCTGCTCGACACCGACACACCGGAGGAAAAGAGCTGCCATGGAAAACATCAAATGGCTCTGGGGCCTGATGGACAAGAAATACCACAAATGGCACATCATCGCCCTGTGCATCAGCGCGATCACCTCGCTGATGCTGCTGATCAACCCGACGCTGACGAGCACCATGGTCGACAAGGTGTTCCCCACCGCGCCGGGGGCTGTCCCCCAGTTCGACCTGCTGATCCCGATCCTGCTGGCGATGCTGGCGATCCGCATCCTGCGCGAGGGCATGCGCTATTTCATGATCGTCTGCATGGAAAAGAGCTCGCAGAACGTGATCTACAACCTGCGCGTGCGGCTGTTCACCCGCCTGCAGTATCAGGATACGCGCTTCTTCGACCGCAACCGCACGGGCGATCTGATGACGCGCATGTCCGCCGACACGGACTGGTGCCGCCATTTCCTTTCCTATATTGATTTCCAAGCCATCGACAGCGTGGTCATGTTCCTGTCCACGTCGATCTATCTGTTCTGGGTCAACTGGCAGCTGGCGCTGGCGCTGGTGCTGGTGACGCCCATCCTGATGCTGATCACCAAGATCTACTCCAAGGGCGTGCGCAAGCTGTTCATGGGCATGCGCGAGCGCCAGAGCGAGATGAACGCGGCGGCGCAGGAGAACATCGCCGCCAACCGCGTCATCAAGGCCTTCGCCCGCGAGGAGCACGAGAAGGAATCCTTCGACGGCAAGTCCGACGCCTTCCGCAACGCGCACCTGTCCATCAACAAGCGCTGGCTGACCTTCTTCCCCTTCATCGAGATCCTCGCCAACGCCATGACACTGATCACCCTGTTCTTCGGCGGCTTCCTGCTGATCCAGACCAACATGGGCGGCGAGAGCATCTGGGCGCCCCTGACCCTGGGCCAGCTGCAGATCTTCACCAGCCTGTCCTGGGCGCTCTCCGTACCCATGCGCCAGCTGGGCAACCTGCTCAACGACTGGCAGCGCTTCATCACCTGCTCCAACAAGGTCATGGAGCTGGAGATGTCCAGGGCGGACATCGTGGATGCGCCCGACGCCCAGTCCCGCGGCAAGGTCAAGGGCGGCATCGAATTCCGCAACGTCTCCTTCGCCCACGACAAGCAGGACGTGCTGACCGATGTGTCCTTCAAGGTCGAGCCCGGCCAGACCCTGGCCATCATGGGCCCCACCGGCTCGGGCAAGACGACCATCATCCAGCTGCTGTCCCGCTGCTATGAGGTCAAGTCCGGCGCGATCCTCGTGGACGGCTGCGACGTGCGCCGCTGGAAGCTGCAGGAGCTGCGCGACGGCATCGGTACCGCCACGCAGGACGTGTTCCTCTTCTCCGACACGGTCGAGGGCAACATCGCCTTCGGCGACCAGAGCCTGACGGAGGACGAGGTGAAGGACTTTGCCTACCGCGCGGCGGCGGGCGACTTCATCACGCACCTCTCCGACGGCTATGACACCATCGTCGGCGAGCGCGGCGTGGGCCTCTCCGGCGGCCAGAAGCAGCGTATCGCGCTGGCCCGTGCGCTGGCGGTGAAGCCCGGCATCCTCGTCATGGACGACACCACCTCCGCCGTCGATATGGAGACCGAGCAGTTCATCCAGCAGCAGCTCCGCCAGCTGCCCTATGACTGCACCAAGGTCATCATCGCCCAGCGAATCTCCTCCGTCAAGGATGCGGACCAGATCCTCATCCTGCAGGACGGCCGCATCGCCGAGCGCGGCACCCATGAGGAGCTGCTGCGCAACCGCGGCTACTACTGGGAGACCTACTGCCTGCAGAACGGCATCGACGCCACAAAGGAGGCGATGTAAATGGCACGCAACAAGTTCGACGTGGACGAGTCCCTGGAGTCGCCTTTTGACGCAGGTCACCTCAAGCGCGTCATTCATTACATCGGCCGTCACAAGTGGAAGATGCTCCTGGCGCTGCTGCTCTCCGGCATTGCCAGCGTCATCGGCCTGCTCTCCCCCAAGATCACCGAGACCGTCATCAACGATATCGTCCCCGCCGGCGATGCGCCCCGGCTGCTGGTGATGATGGCTGCCTATCTGGGCATCATCTGCATCAGCATCGTCTTCACCGTCGTCCGCTCCCGCATGATGGCGCACGTCTCCCAGGATATCATCTATGACATCCGCAAGGACCTCTTTGCCCACTTGCAGCGCCTGCCCTTCTCCTACTACGACAGCCGCCCTGCCGGAAAGATCCTCGTGCGCGTCATCAACTACGTCAACTCCGTCTCCGATATCCTCTCCAACGGCATCATCAACTCCATCATCGAGATCATCAACGTGATCTTCATCGTGATCTTCATGTACGTCACCGAGCCCACCCTGGCGACGATCATCGTCGCCGGTCTGCCGGTGTTCCTGGCCATCATCGTCTTCATCAAGCCCCGCCAGCGCAAGGCCTGGCAGAACCAGTCCAACAAGAACTCCAACTACAACGCCTACATCGCCGAGTCCATCGACGGCGTGCGCGTGTCCCAGCTCTTCGCCCGGCAGGAGGTCAACTGCTCCATCATGCAGCGCCTGGCCTCTGCCTGCCGCGCCGCCTGGATGAAGGCCATCTACGTGTCCAACACGGTGTGGCTGTCCTCCTCCCTCATCACGCAGATCGTCTTCACGCTGATGTACATCGCTGCGGTGTTCTGGCTGGGCGACAAGAGCGCCGCCTACGGCCTGCCCGGACAGGCGATCGCCTTCGGTACCATCCTTGCCATGGGCCAGTACCTGAACCGCTTCTGGCAGCCCATCACCAACCTGGCCAACATCTACAACTCCTTCGTCAACAACCTGGCGTATCTGGAGCGCATCTTTGAGACGATGGACGAGCCGGTGGTCGTGGACGACAAGGAAGGCGCCACAGAGCTGCCCGCCATCACGGGCGAGGTGGACTTCGACAACGTCGTCTTCGGCTACGAGGAAGGCCAGACGGTGCTGGAGAACTTCAACCTGCACGTCAAGGCCGGCGAGTCCATCGCGCTGGTCGGCCCCACCGGCGCGGGCAAGTCCACCGTCGTGAACCTGCTGTGCCGTTTCTACAACCTGCGCTCCGGCCGCATCCTGCTGACCGACGAGCAGGGCGCGAAGCACGACATCACCGACGTGACCATCCACAGCCTGCGCACCCAGCTGGGCATCATGCTGCAGGATTCCTTCATCTTCACCGGCACGCTCCTGGACAACATCCGCTACGGCCGTCTGGACGCCACGGATGAGGAGGTGCGCGAGGCAGCCCGCATCGTCCGCGCGGACGATTTCATCCGCGAGATGCCCCAGCAGTACGAGACCTCCGTCAACGAGCGCGGCTCCAGCCTCTCCCAGGGCCAGCGCCAGCTGGTCGCCTTCGCGCGCACGCTGCTGAGCGATCCCCGCATCCTGATCCTGGACGAGGCGACCTCCTCCATCGACACCAAGACGGAGAAGCTCCTGCAGGACGGCATTCAGGCGATGCTCAAGGGCCGCACGTCCTTCATCATCGCCCACCGCCTGTCCACCATCAAGAACTGCGACCGCATCCTCTACATCGGCAACCGCGGCATCATGGAGGCCGGCAGCCACGACGAGCTGATGGCCCGGAAGGGTCCGTACTACGACCTGTACACCGCGCAGGCCCGCGATCAGGGCGTGAACATCTGATTCCCGCGCCCCTTTCCCCAGGCACAAACGGAGCCGCTTCGCCATCTGCTGCGAAGCGGCTCTTTGCATGCGCGGAACGCACCGGGGCAACACCCGCTGCTTGCCGGATACATCCCAATGTGGTAGAATGGTTGGAACAAATCTGTACCGGGAGATGATCCGCCGGATGATCAGACCAATGACGCACGCAGACCTCGCCCCCTGCGGCAGCCTCTACGCAAAGGCATTCCCGCAGGAGCACTGGGGCATCGACTGGACGGACGAAAGCGCCGCAGCATACCTGCAGGACTTCCTCGAACAGAAGAAGTTCGTCGGGTACGTATACGAGGAGCAGGGCGAGGTACTGGGCTGCATCCTTGCGCACCGCAGGATCTGCGGAAGCCGGGAGGAACTTTGCCTGAACGAAATGGCCGTGCTCCCCGGGCATCAGGGACGCGGCATCGGCAGCCAGCTGCTCGGCGCCCTGATCCGGTACGGCCGGGAAAACGGCCTTGCCGGCATTGTCCTCTACACCAGCCGGTACGCGCCGGCAGCCGGGTTCTATGAGAAGCACGGCTTCATGCTGTCCGAAGGCACGGTCTGCATGTATCTTGCGTGACCGGCAGCCGCAATTTTCGCCTTGCACGCCAAGAGCCGCCTCGCCATATGCGCGAAGCGGCTCTTTCACATGCGGCCGGCAGCAGCCCCTGCTCAGAACAGATTCAGCAGCTTCAGCCGCTCCAGCGCGACCATCAAATTTGCCGCTGCGCAGCCGAAGGTGCCCAGAATGATCAGCAGATAGATATCGAAGGCGACGCCATCCTGCTTGACGTCCTCCCAGTATTCCCGGAAGGCGAAGCCCGGCGAGCAGGCAAGGTTCTGGAAGAACTCACTCACCCGGAAGGCGACCGCGCGGAAAGGCTTCCTCAGCATTCCCACGACGATGCACGACAGATGGAACACCGACCCCAGCCCAAAGCCGATGCACAGGGCGGTCGGGCCGTTCATGGTCTCATACTGCGGCTGATACGTCGACAGCGCCAGCCAGATGACCAGCGCAAACACAGCCGGAACCGCACACAGCAGCAGCGCGACCACCCACACGCCGTGATACGGAGAATACCCCTTATAATCCTGCATGGCAGGCCACCTCGTTTTTTCGTAGCGTTGCCCCCATGATAGCATGCCGCGCAACGCAAGTCAAGCCGCGCAAAAGAATTATCCACATACCTGTTGACAAACGCAGAAAGATGTTGTAACATAATAGTCAGGTACATGAATAATTGAAAAAGAGGAGGAATGGCATGAGTATTGAACAGGAGCTGATGGCGCTCATGAAGCGCAGCCATGCCCTCGCGCGGAGAAAGCCGCAGGACGGGCAGAGCGGCTGCCACGGCCGGCAGCGCGGCGCGGGGCATATCCTCGACCTGCTGGCGGAACAATCCGGCGTCAGCCAGCAATACCTCGCAGCCCGGCTGGACATCCGGCCCCAGTCGGTGTCGGAGGCCATCGCGCTGCTGGAGGAGCGCGGCTATGTCCGGCGTGAAGCCAGCGCCAGCGACCGGCGCGTGACGCTGATCCACCTGACCGAAGCCGGGCGCATCCACGCCGCTGACCTCGCGCAGGAGCGCAGAGCCCACGCGATCCGCTTCTTCTCCGTCCTGACGGAAGAGGAAAAGGAGACGCTCCGGGCGCTGCTGACCAAACTGAACACAGAAAGGGAGAGTGATCGCTGATGATGGGAGGACCTCCGAAACCCTACGAGCACAACAAGGTCGAACCGCCCAGGGGCGTGGGCGACGTGCCGCGCTATCTGCGGGAGCTGCTGGGCGGCTTCTTCTCGCGGTATGCCTATATCGTGAAGCTGGTCTGGCGGACAGGCAAATGGATCCTGTTCCTGCTTTCCTTCATCGCGCTGTTCCGGGGCGTGACGCCGGTGATCGGCGCGCTGATCTCCCAGGCGGTGCTCAATGAGCTGCAGGAGATCATCCAACAGGGCGCGCTGCCCCAGAGCGCCTTCTGGCAGTCGAAGGTGCTTCACCTGCTGATCTTCCTGTTTATCTACCGGGTGCTCAGCCAGGTGGTCAACGAAGTGAACCGGGCGTTGAACCGCATCGCAGGCGAAAAGGTCGTGCGGCAGGTGAAGGTGCAGATCATGGAGAAGTCGAAGGAGCTGGACGTGGCGTCCTTCGACAACCCGGCCTTCTTTGAGCGCATGGAGAACGCCAGCCGCGAGGCCGGCATGCGCCCGCTGCAGATCCTGGCGGAGACCTTCGGCATGGTCAGCACGATCATCGAGTTCGTCAGCTATCTGGTGATCCTTCTGGCCGCACCCGGACTGTGGTGGGCCACGCTGGTGATCATCGCCGTGTCGATCCCCTCGGCGGTCATCAACTTCGTCTACCGCCGCAAGAACTTCCAGTACATGCGCCGCCGCTCCAAGGACAGGCGGCAGATGGACTACTATTCCGGCCTGCTGGTCAACAAGGACATGATCAAGGAGGTGCGCATGTATGACCTTGCAGACACCTTCATCGGCCGGTACTGCGACGTATTCCGCACCTACTACCGGGGTCTGCGCCGCCTGATCTTCTCCGAGAGCGCATGGCACATCGCCATCGGCGTGGTTTCCGGCGTCACCAACCTGATCTTCTACATCCTCATCGCCATGCAGGTCTTCACCGGACGGATCATGCTGGGCGATTACACGCTCTTCACCGGCGCGATCGCCTCGGTCGCCAACTGCATCCACGCGCTGGTCAGCACCTCCGGCACCATCTACGAGGGCACGCTGTTCATCGACAACCTGATCGCCTTCATGGACGAGCCGACCACGGTCACCCCGCGCATCGCCCAGCCGCTGAAGGTCGCTTCCGGCGCCGGGCACACCATCGAGTTCCGCCATGTCACCTTCCGCTACCCCGGCACGGAGCGGGACGTGCTGCATGACGTGAGCTTCACCATCGCCCCCGGCGAGACCCTCGCCCTCGTCGGCCTCAACGGCGCAGGCAAGACGACCCTCATCAAGCTCCTCACCCGCCTGTACGACCCCAGCGAGGGCTGCATCCTCCTGGACGGCCGCGACCTGCGGGATTACGATCTGGACAGCCTTTACAGCGCCTTCGGCATCATCTTCCAGGACTTCGGCAAATACGCCGTGAGCGTGGAGGAGAACATCCGCTACGGCGACATCCACAAGCAGGCGGACATGGAGGAGGTCCGCGCCGCCGCTGAGCAGAGCGCTGCCGGCGACTACATCGAGAAGCTGCCCGGCGGCTACGACACGCCGCTGATGCGCGTCTTCGAGCCCACCGGCATGGAGCTGTCCATCGGCCAGTGGCAGAAGCTCGCCATCGCCCGCGCCTTCTACGCAGACTCCGAGATCCTCATCCTCGACGAGCCGACCGCCTCCCTGGACCCCATCGCCGAGCAGGAGATCTTCAACCAGTTCGACGCCCTCCGCAGCCAGAAAACCACCATCTTCGTTTCCCACCGCCTCTCCAGCGCGACCATCGCCAACCAGATCATCGTCCTGGAAAACGGCTGCCTCATCGAAAAGGGCTCCCACACCGCCCTCATGGCGCTCAAGGGGAAGTACTACGAGCTGTTCTCCACGCAGGCAAAGAGGTATATTGCATGAGGGGGCCGATAAGCAGGGCCTCCGGCTGCCCGGGACCCTGCAAGAGATTTCATCCCTTGACCCTTTTGCGGGAAGTGTTTGTGATCTGCTTCCTTGCAGGGGTCACGGCGCACGACAGGTGCGCCGCGACGCGCTCGTGCGGCTGCCGCGCAACAAACAAAGAACGCGAGGCGGTCCGGGGGGGAAGCGCTTCTTTACTTCCCCCGGCGGCTTTGCGCCGCGCGGGTCGATGACCCTTCGACCGGCGAAAGCGGCCTCCTGCGGCAAAGCAAACCAATATCCCCCACACAAAAAGCGCCTCCGGGAACTCGCTCCCGGAGGCACATTTCATACCCCATTCTTGTAGCTCGCAAGGAACTGCTTCGTCCGCGCCTGCTGCGGGTTGCCGAAGACCTCCTGCGGCGTGCCCATCTCGCAGATGCGGCCGTCGTCCATGAAGATCACCTTGCTCGACACATCCCGCGCAAAGCCCATCTCATGGGTCACGATGATCATCGTCGTGTTCTTGTCCGCCAGCTCCCGGATGACCTTGAGCACCTCGCCGGTCAGCTCCGGATCCAGCGCGGAGGTCGGCTCGTCAAAGCACAGGATATCCGGCTGAAGATTCAGCGCACGGGCGATCGCCACGCGCTGACACTGGCCGCCGGAAAGCTGATGCGGATAGTTCTGCATCCGGTCCTTCAGACCCATCTGGATCAGCAGGCTGCGGGACTGCTCCTCGATCTCCTCGTGGATGCGGCGCTTGCTGGCCTTGTAATCCGGCTCCTCCTTCGCCAGCAGCTCCCGGGCGAGCATCACGTTCTGCAGCGCCGTATACTGCGGGAAGAGGTTGAAATTCTGGAACACGAGTCCGAAATGCAGCCGCTTTTTGCGGATCTCCTTTTCCCGCAGGGTCCGCGCGTCCGCCGCGTCAAAGAGCACCTTGTCCCCCATGAGGATCCGGCCGCCGTCCGGGCGCTCCAGGAAATTCAGGCACCGCAGCAGCGTCGTCTTGCCGCTGCCGGAGGAGCCGATCATCGCCAGCACCTCGCCCTTTTCCATCGTGAAGGAGATGCCGTCGAGCACCTTCGTGTCCCCGAAGCTCTTCTGGATGTTTTCCACCTTCAGCACAGACATCTTCTCCACCTCCTTACCTGAAATAGTCCAGCTTCTTTTCCAGCTTGCCCAGCAGGTATGACATCACGCCGTTCCACACCAGGTAGTACACGCCGGTGAAGAACAGCGGCCAGATGGCGCCGGAAATGCCCTGCGAGCCCTTCATGAACGCCTGTCCCGCCCAGATGATCTCCTGCAGCGCGATGATGCGCGCCAGCGAGGTGTCCTTCACCAGCGTGATGACCTCGTTGGACAGCGGCGGCACGATGCGCTTGATCATCTGCATCAGCTTCACGCGGAAGAAGATCTGCATCGGCGTCATGCCCAGCACCAGACCGGCCTCCTCCTGACCGACCGGGATGCCCTGGATGCCGCCGCGGTAGATCTCGGAGAAGTAGCAGGCGTAGTTGATGATGAAGGCGATCGACGCGGCAAAGAAGCGGCCCGCCTCGCCGCTGCCCCAGATGTTCGTCTTGAGCACCAGGCCGGGGAAGTAGTAGAAGATCAGCAGCTGGATCATCAGCGGCGTACCGCGGATGACGCCCACGACCATGCGGGTCAGCCACTTGAGGGGCTTGAAGCGGCTCATGGAGCCGAAGGAGATCACCAGACCCAGCGGCAGCGCGCCCAGCAGGGTCACGAAAAACAGCTTCAGCGTCTGCAGGAAGCCGACGTTCAGCGCAGGGAACACGATGGGGAACTGCTCCGCGATCTGCGTCACAAGCTCCTGGAATTGTGTCAGAACCTCTTGCATGTCCAAACCGCCTTTTTTGCGAAAGTGTGAAAGGGGGAAACCGCCTTTGCCGCGATTTCCCCTGTGATATTCTTACTTCTGCTCGATCAGCGCCGCCTGCACCTTGTAGGTCTCGGCGATCTTCTGCAGGGTGCCGTCCGCGTAGCACTTGACGAGGAAGGCGTTCAGCTCAGCCGCCAGATCGGAGCCCTTGCGGAAGCCCACGCCGTACTCCTCGCTGTTCAGGCCGATGGTGTAGGTCAGGCCTTCATAGCTGGTGCCCTCGCCGATCATCGCGGCGGCCATCAGCGCGTCGATCACAGCCGCGTCGCTGGTGAAGGCGGCGACCTCCATCAGCGCGTCCGCCTGCGCGGTCACGGGGGTGTAGTTCAGGCCCAGAGCGGCCACCTCGGCTTCACCGGCGCTGCCGGCCTCCACCGCAAAGGCCAGGTCCTTCAGGCTCTCAACGGTCTGGTACTTGTCCGCCTGATCCGCGGGCACGACCACGACCTGCGCGTTGTTCATGTAGGGGTTGGAGCACTCCATGGCGTTTTTCACCGCATCGGTCAGGGTCATGCCGTTCCAGATGCAGTCCACGGCCTTGCCGTCCAGCTCGAGGATCTTGTTGTCCCAGTCGATCTCCACGAATTCGACCTTCACGCCCAGCTCCGCGGCGAAGGCCTTGGCCAGATCCGCATCGAAGCCGATCCAGTTGCCCTCGGCGTCCTTGTAATCCATGGGCGCGAAGTCCGTGATGCCCACGACCAGCACGCCCTTGTCGATCACGTACTGCTTATCGCTGTCGTCAGCCGTCGCCACGGTCAGGGCAAACAACATCATCAGTGCCATCAGCATCGCAAGCAGCTTCTTCATCATTCATTCCTCCAGCTTTGTTGATCTCATTTTATTGGTTCAACACTTTAGCGTGTTGAACTGATAGCATCATAGCATGGCAGAACCGCTTTGTCAAGCCCCGGCGCAGGGAAAACGGCGGAAATACAAAGGTTGTACAGGACCGGGCTGCGCTTGCGGCTGCGGATCCGCCGTGATAGAATGAGCGCAGCAATCTTCGTCTGTCGGGCTGGGCTCCTTTCCCGAGGGAGGTCGCCCGCCGTTTTT
>SVGU01000051.1 GCA_015056155.1 Clostridiales bacterium | reverse complement strand
AGGTCAAGTGGGGCAACGTCACCAAGGCGATCGTCAACAACAGCTGGCTGGCCATCTACGCCAAGGCGGACGGCGAGTTCAACATGCACATCGCCAACATGAAGCGTCAGTGCAACGCCTACGGCTACGCCGAGTGCGTCGAGTGGTCCAAGGGCGAGGCTGCTGTGAAGTGGCAGCTGGCGCAGGATCAGCTGAACATCGGCAAGTAAGCCGCGTTCGGAAAACTGCATCAACCAACGGCGGGAGAGCCTTCGCAGGAGGGCTCTCCCGTTTTGTGCATCAGAAAACCGCTCCGGGCAATTAGCGCTCCGGAGCGGTTCGGTTTATGCGATGCTGTTCTGTTCCCGGCAGGTGATGGGGCATTCGCCGGGCCACTTGTGCTCGTCCAGGATGATCTCGCCGATGGCGTCGGCGGTGATGGCGCCGCTGACGGGGTTTTTCACGCTGTCGATGCGGCCGTTCACGGTCGCCTGAACCTCGCTGTTTTCAAAGGACAGGTCGCAGCCCTCCATCGTGCAGTCCTCCAGCACCAGGCCCTTGCAGTAGCACAGCGGCTGCGTACCGATGATGCGGCAGCGCACCAGGCGCAGGTTGGTGGAGTACCAGGCGAGGTATTCGCCCTTGACGACGCTGTCATACACGGTGATGTTTTCCGCGTGCCAGAAGGCGTCCTTGGTGTCCAGCACGCAGTTGCGGAAGGTCAGGTTCCGCGTGTACTGGAAGGAATACTTGCCGTGGAGGGTGAAGCCGTCGAACTCGGAATCGGTGGTGTGCAGGAAGGGGTACTCGCTGGTGAGGGTGAAGTCCTTCACGCGCAGGCCGCGGCACATCCAGCCGAACTCGGTGGAGATGGCGCTGCCGCCGCAGACGGTGATATTGCGGCACTCGCGCAGCGCCTTGATGCCGTTCATTTCGCAGTCGCGGATGGTCAGGTCCTCGTCATACCACAGCGCGGCGCGGCAGGTGTCGGTCATGCGGCAGTTGTGCAGGCTGCCGCCGGTCACATGCCACAGGGGGTAGCGCAGGCGCAGGTCGCAATCGTCCAGGTGCACGTCGCGGCACTCCTTCAGTGCGGATTCGCCGTCGGCGGGGCCTTCAAAGGTGCAGCGGACGACCTCCGCGCCGTTCAGGCCATACAGCGCGCGTTCCTCGTCCAGCACAAGATTTTCAAAGCGTTCCATAATCGTCTCCTCCTGGGAATAAGCGGCGGTGCTCCTGCATGAGTGCCAATGCGGCATGAGAAAACCGCTGCCTTCCATGATACCATCATTTGGGATGATATGCAAGCGAAAACAGCGGTTATTTGTCTGCTGCGTCAGCTCCGGCGGAGGGATTCCTGCATCAGCTTCCACTTGTAGGCGCTGGCGGGATCGCCGGCCCGGTCGCAGATGGCGAGCATCTCATCCACGGCCTGCGGATGCATGAGGTCTGCGGCCTTGAGCAGACAGTCCATGGCGGTGGCCTTGCTCAGGGCGTAGGGGCGCTCCCTGAGCAGCAGATACAGGGTGTACGCCGCGCCGTTGTCGCCGCGCAGCATCTGCTGATACATGGCGTCAGCCTCCTCCAGCAGGGCGATGTCCCGGGTGGCGATGGCGCTGTACGGACCGTCAAAGGCGGCGCACCGGCGCAGGTACTGCAGCGCCGTATCCGAATCGGCGTGGTCCAGCGTGCCGTCGAGGTATGCATGGGCGAGGTCAAGGCAGGCACGTTCGTGACCGATGGCAGCGGCGCGCCTGAGGTACTGCAGCGCTGCGGCCGGGTTGGGCTCCGTGGAGTAGCCGCCGGCGTACAGGTCGCCGAGGTGATACATGGCGTCGGCGAGATCGCCCGTGTCGCAGGCGAGGTGCAGCAGCTCCAGGGCGCTGGGGCGGGGTGAGCCGTCGCCGTTCAGTTCCGGCGCGAGGCGCAGCTTCAGCAGCACGCCCAGCCGGTACTCTGCCGTGGTGATGGCGCGGAGGTCATCGGCGCGGGCCTGGAGGTCGCTGGCTGAGGCGACCTGGGCGCGCAGGTCATGGGCCTGCATGTAGAAGATCGCCGCGTCCGCGTGCTTGCCCTCCTCCTCCAGCAGCATGCCGCGCTGGAGCAGCTCCACAGGGCCGGGCATGTTCCCGGCAGACGGGGGCATGGCGGCGGGCATGGCGGGCGTGATAGGCTTGTTCAGGTCCTGCAGGCCGCAGCGCTGTATCTTTTCCGGCCGGATGCGGGTCAGGTTCGTTACGCCCCGGCGGTACAGGGCCGTGCAGCCGCCAAAAACCTGCTCGGGCAGGGAATCGAGTCCGCCGGCGGGCAGGGTGACCCGGCTGAGGCGCACGCAGCTGAAGAAAGCATAGGGCGCAAGGCTGATCAGTCCGTCCGGGAGCTGCACCTCGGACAGGCCGGAATACTCGAATGCGCCATGCCCGATCCGGCGCAGGGTCGGCGGCAGCGCGATGGTCTGCAGCGCGGACAGATAGCTGAAGGCGGCCTCGCCGATGGCGGTGACGGGGTACTGTGCGTCCTCTTCGACAATATGGCTGGGGACGTCCAGATGCACGGCGTCGGGCGTCGTGCAGCCCAGGATCGTGGCCTCGCCGTCTGCAACGGCATAAAGCAGGCCGTCCGGGTGCTTTTTGACGGGGGTCGGTTGGGTGGACATGCGTCGTTACCTCCGGATAAATGCATGCGCCGATCCGGCAGGCATGCGGATGGAGCGCGGTCAGAAGTTGGACCAGCGGGACGGGTCGTTCAGGCGGGCGTGATAAGCCTCGTCATACGCGATGACGATCCCCGCCAGCTGTTCGGAAAGCTCCCTGTCGTCCAGCGGATCGAAGGAATCCAGCTCATATTCGCCGGGATGGTTGGCGATGGTCTTGTGCAGTCCGGCGACCTGAATGCTCTGCGCGAGCGTGTCCAGATCGCGGTACGAGGCGTGCGCCAGGCTGCCCAGCAGGGTGTCGATGGCCTGGCGCTGCTGTTCCTCCGTGCGGCCGAGGAAGGCGCCGACGTTCCGCTCCAGATACCGCCGCTTGGCCTCCTCGTTGGGCAGGTCGAGCAGGAGCTTGCTGGACAGGCGGTCACGCATGGCCTTGTCGACCTTCCAGGGGTAGTTGGTCGCGCAGAGGATGATGGCGTTGCACTTGCCCGTCACGCCGTCGATCAGCTGCAGCATGCGGGTCACGATGGCGACTGCGTCGGCCACGGCGGTCATTTCCGCGCCGCTGCCGTTGCGGTCGGGGCACAGGCGCTCCATTTCGTCGATGCAGATGACGCAGTGGTTGTACTGCGCCGCCGCATGGAACAGCGCGTCCAGCCGCTTTTCGGGCACGGCATAATAGGGCGAGCAGATCTCGGCGCTGTTGACGTTGAAGAAGGCGCTGTTGCGGGGGTTCTCCTCCGTGTTGGGGAAGTTGGTCATCACCTCGTGGGCGATGGCCTTGCACAGGAAGGACTTACCCGTACCGGGCGGGCCATACATCAGGTGATGGTCGGGCTTGGAGGCGAGGGGCGCGAGCTCGGTCAGGCGGCGGAACTTGAACAGCTCCTCGTTGTGGCGGAATGCCTTGCGCAGCGCGGCAATGGTGCTTTCGGAGCCGATGACGTCATCGAAGGAGACCGACGGGATCTCCTTGACGCGGCAGTTTTCCGGGTCGAAGCCGTACAGCTCATCCTTGGTCTTGCGGCCGCCCTTCTTCCCCTTGTCGGCGTCGGCGGCGGGGGATTCCTCTGCCGCGGCGGGGGCGGCGGGCTCCGGCTGTGCGTCGCTGCCCTCCAGTGCGTTGGCGGCGTTGAGCACCTTCTTGCGCTCCTCCACGAGGCTCTCGTGGGTGCGGGCACAGGTCAGATGCGCCAGGCGGGATTCCGGCGTCGTGGCCAGCTCAGCCAGCTTGTACTGCGCCATGGCGGCGATCAGGTGCTGCGCCAGACCGTCGCGGTTCTGGTCGTGCGCGAACTGGACGGCGCGGTTGTACTCCACCTCCAGCTCGATCCGCCGCTTGTTGCGCTCGATGTCATTCATGCTGCGGCCTCCTTATGGCAGTGACGGTCAGGGATTCTTGGACTTCCAGCTGCCCAGCTCCGCTTCGAGGCTGGCCAGCAGGTCGGTTTCGCGGGGCTTCGCGGCGGTTTCAGCCGGGGCAACCGGAGCGGCGGCCTCTGCGGCGACGGGCTCGATCTTCGTGGCCTCGCCGCTGATGAGCCGGTCGATGTCCTCCTCGGAGAACATGCCGTCCAGATTGCTGCAGCACAGCTCGTCCAGCGCCCTGCTCATCTCGTCCAGTCCGCCGTTGAGCGCGGCGTTCATGGGCGTGATGGTCTTCATGAAGTCCCGCACGAACCCGGCAAAGCTGGGCATGTCGCGCTTGTAGGTGTCGATGAGCTGGTTGGCGTCCCGCATGGCGGCGCCCATCTCCGTGCTCAGCTGACCCAGCTCGACCTGAGAGTTGATCGTCTCCATGGCGAGGGTCATCTTCTCGATATACTGCTGCATCACCAGGCGCAGCTTCAGCGTGCGGCGCAGCTGGGGAATGCGGGGGTTGCCCTCGGGGAGCATGCGGAGCATCTCGACCGCGGCATTCACCTCGACCTGTGCCCAGGACGCATTGCCGCGCATGGTGATGAGGGACTTCTTGATGTTTTCGGCAGTCACTTTGGCTTCCTCGGGGGTCAGGTACTTCTTCGGGGTCCCGTAGATGAGGTCGTGCAGCCCCTGCGTGGCGCGCTGGAAGATATTAGCCATTCTGATTCCTCCTGCAGATGCATTCATATGGAACAACGCAAGAAAACACGGGTTTTCACGATTTTTTACAGCATTTCGACAGGTTCGAGGGATTCGAAGACATACGCCGTTTCGACGGCGGGCTCGCTTTGGGCGACTTCGGATTCTGCAGCCGGTGCGGCAGACGTTTCCTCTGCGGCCGGCGCGACGGACGTTTCCACAGCGGCATGGTTGTCGAGCTTCCGGGTCAGCAGGGCGCGCTGACGGCGTTGCTCGGCGAGCTGGTTGTTGACCGCAGTCTCGCGGGCGGCCGTCATGGCTTCGCTCTCCAGCAGGGCGTCGAGCTTCGCGGCGTAGCTGACCTTGTTGCGCAGCTCCTGCTCGTAGGCGGCGTTGATCTCCTCGATGCTGCTGTGCATGCGCTGGAGTGCGCGGGAAGCGTCCATCGGACGGACCGGACCGCTGCGGTTCAGCTCGTGAACGGCGGAGCGGAGGCTCTCCATGCACAGGACGATGTTCTCGTTGATGATCTTCTGCTCGCGGCGGGTCGCACGGATCTGCGCCTGCAGGGTGTCGATGATCTCCTCCGAGACCAGATCGTTCTCGTATGTGCGGATCGTCTTCTGGTCGGCGGCGAGGGAGCGGGTGCTGTAATTCAGCTTGCCCTGCAGCTCGATGAGCTTCATGCTGTAATAGTGCATCTCCATCGTCAGGACGAACCGGTTCGTATCCGCGAGGGCCGTGGTGCGCGCCTGCAGGGCCTTTTCCAGCTTGCCGAGCATTTCCTTGATGGCCTCGGGCTTGCAGCCGTCGCAGACGTGCTCGAATTCGTTCACCGCCTGCACGATCACGTCGTCATAGCCCGGGAAGCGGCAGGGGGAGCTGCTGACATACTCGCGCATGGACTGCAGCCGCATGCCGTAGTCCATCAGGGCGTCGTCGCCGGCGTTGATGAGCCGGGTGCCCATCTCGTCCAGCGCATCGCGGATGGCGCCGGCGTCGGCGGTGGGATTCTCCGGGATCTCCACGGTCGTCTCGATGGCGGGCTGGAGTGCTTCGGGAGCGGGCGCGGCGGGGGGAGTCAGCGCTTCCTCCAGCAGGTCAGCGTCGTTCGATACGGGCTTTTCAGCCTTGCCGGTGAACTTCTTGAACAGGGACTTCAGTGTCATGAAGACGACCTCCTCTGATTTGGTGTATGTCGGTCATGTCCATCCTGAGGACGGTGCGGCTCAGACCGGGATCCCGGCCAGCCCCTTGACGGCGACGCTCTCTGCGTCGAGGCGGAAGCCATGGCTGTTGAACACGGGGACGAGGGCGGAAGCAAGCTGCCCTGCGAAGGCGGAGCCGGACTGGAACTCCTGCCACCAGTGGGTGTAAGACAGCGTCTGCCCGCCGGAGAACTGCTCGGCGGCCTTCAGGCAGGCGGCCTGCATGGGCTTGCGGAGGGTGTTGTACAGGTCCTCCAGCGTGATGCACTCCGGCGGCAGCTCGCCCCGGTCAAGAGGCGCGGTCAGGAGCGCGCGCAGACCCATGGGGCTGATGTAGCGCAGGCGGACGCGGAAGCAGAAGCCGGGCCGGACGAGGGCGCCGGAGGGAGCGGTGCAGCGGATCACATCCTGCATGGCGAAAACCGCCTCGACCGGCGTGGTCGGCACGGTGTAGATGTGCAGGTGCGAGTTGTCCACGGCAGGGATGGCGTCGCCGGGCCAGAGCTCCTTGAGCTGTCGGGTCGCGGCGTTGAGCAGGATGACGCGCGTGTCAGGGGCGACCCGGCCCTCCTGCTCGGGGGTGAGATAAAGGAGCATCGTGCGTTTGCTGTCCATGGTGATTTCCTCCTGCGGGCGATGTATGCGGGTTTACCGCTTCTTCTTGGCGATCAGGTTGGAGATGATGCGGCGCAAAATGCACACGCCGGTGGCGATGAGCGCCGGGGCGACGGACAGGACGGAACCGATCAGCACGGAGAACATGACGTTCAGCACGCCGCTGCCGTTCATGCTGCCCAGCGGGCTGATGCGGAGGATCAGCATCGCTGCCCAGCAGCCCACGACCGCCGCGATCCAGCTCAGCGCAAGGGTCTGGCTGATGGAGAAATCCTCCCGGACAAAGCTCAGCGCCAGCGCCGGGACCAGCGCTGCGATCTGCGCCGCCAGCGCGGCGGTCAGCAACTGCCGGGACAGCGCGCCCGCCGCAGAATCATATCCGGCGGCGGAGAACAGGAAGGGGTAGATGAACAGGCCGGAGATGCACACGACCAGCAGCAGCGCAGCCGCCATCGGCGCGAGCATCCGGACGATGTGGTTCTCATAGAAGGATCGTTTGCCGGGGTTGGTCATGGCGCAGACCTCGCTTTCATGGTGAAAATCAGGGGGAGGGGAAATGCGTTTCGATCCACCGGCAGGCCAGCAGGCGGCGCAGCAGGCTCGGTTCGCCGGGCCGGTCCATCAGGAACGCTTTGGTGAAGACGGCGGCGGTGTCCAGGCTGGCTGCCTCGTGGGCCATCTCGTTGCGCTGGCTGCGGACGGCGCCCATGTCGCCGAACAGACGGAGCCAGTAGCTGCCGGGCATTGGATGGCCGCTGACGGTGGCATAGGCGGTGAAATCGCTGATCATCTGCTCCCGGATGCGCAGCTGCATCTGCGGCTCTGTCATGCCCTCCGGGAAGGCGTGGAGCGCGTACTGCCGGCAGCCTGGCCCCTGATCGTAGGTCGAGAGGATCACGCCGGTGATCTGCCGGGGCCTGCGGCCGGTGGCGTAGGCATAATAAGGCAGGTACATCGTGCGATAGCAGCATTCGCGCACGAGCTGCTCATAGATGTGCCCCACGGTGGGCAGGAGGTAGCTCATGAGCGGATTACCCGGCGGCGCGTCGCCAGGGAGCTGCATCACGCCCAGCTGGTGCAGGATCATGACGCACATCCGTAGCATCTCTGCCGTGCCTGCGGAAAGCTGCAGGGCGCCGGTGAGGTCGCTGTCGTGCTGCAGGCCGAGGTAGGTCAGGGCGGACGGCGGCAGGGCGGGCGCGGCGGTCGGGAAGGACAGGTTGGCCCGGGTGAGGGCCTCGTGCGCCTCGTCGCGCCAGCTGCTGCGGCACATGCGCTGCATGTCGCCCGGTTCGGAGGGGCAGCCGCAGAGGGTCAGCAGCTCGTTGAGCGTCAGGAGCGTCGCGGAGCGGGCGGCGTCGGGGCAAAGCGCCATCAGCTGCCACGGGTCGCTGCGCATGCACAGGGGATACAGGCGCGGCTGGGGCGGCGCGGCGGACGTCAGCGTCCCCTGCGACAGGGTCTCCAGCCATGCGGCGGTGCGCTGCGCCCCTGCGCCCCAGAGGGTGAGGGCGAAGCGGAACACCGGGTCGGAAGCAAGCTGCGTCCGGCGGGATGCGCTGATCCCGTGGGAGAGCGCCTCCGGCTCGCCGCTGCGCCATTCGGTCGGCGTCAGCAGGAGGGACAGGCCGTTGCCGGGCTCTGCGCACAGGCGCTGTGCCAGCTGCCCCTCCGGAAGGAACGCATCCACCGGAAGGAGTGCTGCACCGCGCTTGCACAGGCACGTCAGCGCGGCACGCGGCGGTGCGATCCGGTCATCGGCCGGCTGGGCGGGGATGCCGGTAACGGTGAGCGCCTGCAGGAGCCGGTCTTGCGCGGTTTGGGCGGCGCTGTCCACCAGCTGGGGCGTGCTGTGCGCCAGGCGCGTATGGGTGATCAGCCGCGCGTGAAGCTGCACGCCATCGGATCCTGCGGCGCTGTACAGCAGCAGCTCCCATGCGTTGCCGCCGCCGCCGGTGATGGCGGGCAGGCGGCTCAGGAAGGGGATGATCCGCCCGTCGGTCAGCAGCTCCTCCGGCGCGGTCAGGCAGATCTGGCTGACGCAGGAGAGTGCCCCGTCCGCCAGCCGGACGCGGGTCAGTGCCATGGGTCAGCCTCCTTTTCGTGTCAGGTGTGCCGCAGCAGCTCGCGCGGCAGCAGGGGATAACAGGCGGTGCGGCAGCGAAGGCAGAAGCGGCCGTGCTCCACCTGCGCAAAGGCGCGGCACCGGTCGCACCAGAGCAGCTCCGAGCGGCACCGGGGACAGGCGGCATGCTCCGGCGAAACGATCGCTCCGCAGTCCGGACAGGTGTGGAGCGTCCGGCCGCAGCCGGTGTGCTCATCGCCGCAGCGGCGGCTGCGCAGCTCCATCAGGGTCAGCGCCCGGTGGCAGTAGGGGCAGGTGCGCTCCGTGGGGGTCGGCCGGAACCGCTCCAGCATCATGCCCGTGGGGCGGAGTTTTGCATTGACCAGCCGGAGCACGGCTTCGATGCATGCGCCCCGGGTCAGGAGCGTCCGGGCAGCCGCGGCGTCGGGGGCGTCCTGCGCGATGCGGCGCAGCTCGCCGGTGATCGTCTGGACGATCTGCTCCAGCGTGTCCTGGATGAAGGCGTCCTCCAGATGCATCTCGCGGGTGCCGGGCAATGTGCCGGGCCGGAACGTCATCGCGTTGGCGACCATGACGGCGGGATCGGCGATCCGGTACGCGCCGCCGAAGGAAAGATGGGTTTCGGAGCCGTCCGCCGCCGGGAGCGTCAGGCTCTGGGCCGGCAGCACGCGGCTGCGCATGTCGAAGATGGTGATGGCGGAGGAAAAGCTCGTATGCACCGTGCCGCCCGCGCGCAGGATCTCAAAGGCGCGGCGGACGGTCGTCTGCATGTTGCCGGTGATCAGGTGCGTGCCGATCTCCCGCAGGTGCAGATGCTGATCGTCGGTGAAGACGAGCGCCTCCTGGCCGGGGCGGACGATCACGGCGGTGTAGGGGTCGAGGATGTCGGGCGTATCGAAGCTCAGGGCGAGGACGTTCGCATCTTGCATCGCCCAGCTGTACTGCTTGCCCGAAGCGGCGTCAGACATCATGGCGTACCTCCCTGCGGCTTACTGCCCGTCGGGGAACAGCGCCGCCTCGTCGAAGCTGTAGCAGCCGGAGAAGGCGGTCACGGCAATGTGGGGCGGGCGCTTGCCGAAGGTGAAGCGGCTGAGGCTGGCGCACATGAGGAAGGCGTTGTCGCGGATGACCTCCACGCCGCTGCCGATGGAAACGGCCTCCAGCTGGCTGCAGTCGGCGAAGGCTTCCCGGCCGATCTCGCGCAGCTTTTCGGGCAGCGTCACCTCGTACAGGGAGGCGCAGCCCCGCAGGCAGCCGCGATCCAGCAGCGTCAGGCCGGAGCCGAAGACGATGCTCTCCAGCTCTGCGCAGTCGGTAAAAGCGTCCTCGCCGATGACGGAGACGGTGTCGGGCAGCGTGATGCGGCGGAGCGATTTCAGCCCGGCGAAGGCGCGGGGCGCAACGCCCATGACCGCGCGGCCGTTGAAGAGCGCGGGAATGCTGAGGACGGACGGTTCGCCGTACACGCCCCGGACGACCCAGTCTCCGTTTGCGTCCCGGTCATAGATGAAGCCGTCGCCGACGTACTGGGACTGGTGCGGCGCGGGGACACGGTCGGGGTCGGGCAGCATGGGAGGCATGTTGTCCGGTTCGATCACGTAATTGCAGCCGATGACCGGGCAGATAAAGGCCGGGCGGCGGATGCTGTCGGGAAAATCGCTGTTGCCGCAGCGGGGGCAGCGGAGCGTGAGGTTCTGAACCTGTTCGTGAATGATCATCAGGGGATGTACCTCCTCAAAGAGATCAGTGGGCGCTGAGCAGCGCGCGAAGTGCGGCGATGCAGCCGGGGATTTCGTCTGCGCTGCGCAGGCAGAGGAACGCGCCGGGGGTCAGGCAGGCCTCCAGCGAGAGCGCGGCGGCCTGCAGGGCGCTGTCCGGATCGGCGGTGAGGCAGGGGCGCAGCAGGATGACTGCAGGCGTGCGTCCGGCGGCGCGGCGGAGCTGGTCGATGGCGCAGCGCAGGCCCTTGGCGGCGTAGGCTTCGCACGAGCTTTCCTCGAAGGTACGCAGCGTATGGGCGGAGGCGTCCGGCAGGCCGTAGCGGGCCAGCGCCTTGGACGCTTCCAGCACGCGGGCGTGCCGGTCGTAGCCGATGATGCACATGTTGCTCCCGGCCAGCTGCCGGTCGGCATTCAGGGCAGAGAAGAGCGCCTTCGTCAGCAGGAGCGAGGAGGCAAAGCCCGCGTCGCTCACGTCGGCGACGAGGTACAGCGCGGCCTCCCGGCGTACGATCTGCAGCGCGGCCTCCAGCCCGGCCATGTCGTCCGCGATCCGCTGTATGCAGGCTGCGGAGGGCTCGGGGATGAGGCGGCGGTATGCGGCGGCATGCTCCCGGTCGCGCGGCAGCAGCAGCCCCTCGTCGTACATTTCTGCGGTCAGCAGCTGCGCGGGGGCGTATCCCCGGACGGCGGCGCGGCGCAGGAGAGCGGTGCCCTGCGGGATCCGGCGGGCGCAGAATTCCTCCAGCGCGCGGGCATAGAGGCGCTCCGGCTGCATGTCGGCGGCCGCGGCGATCAGGCGGCTGCGCAGCTCCTCCAGGGGGAGATAAACGCCGGGAATGTCCGGCAGGTCAGGCGTGGTGAGAATGAAACGTTTGTCATGGGGCGCAGCGGCGCGTTCCAGCTCGTTGCGCAGCCACGGGGTCAGCGCGTCCCCGCCCTCGCCGGGGAGAAGCGCCAGATATTCCGCCGTGTGCAGCGCGTGATAGACCTCGGCCTCGAACTCCGTCTGCGTCTTGCCGCGGGTGGAAACGTCGGCGCAGAAGACGCGCAGCCCCGCGTCCGTCAGGTCCCGCCAGAGGTGCAGGGCGGTCTGCACGTTCGCGCCCGTCCGGCGGTAGCAGAGGAATACGTCATATGCGCACCGGCTTTCCCGGCTGCGGATGCAGGCAAGGATCTCCTCCAGCTGCGCCAGATGGTCGCTGAGGGTCAGCATCCCGGCTGCCCCCAACTGTTCGGCAGCGGCCTCGACAGCCTGCCAGTCTCCGGAGCGGGACAGTGGCCCTTCCGGCAGGGGAACGACGCCAAAGGTCGGCTGGAATTCCCGGCCGCACCACGTTACCCCAAGGCTGCACACAAGGGCGGCGAAGCGGAAACGGACGTCGCCGCTGCCCTCTGCGGCATGGCGGAATGCATCTGCCGCTTCGGGATAGCGGCGCTGGCTGCGGAAAAGGAGGGCGCGGCTGGAGCAGGCGCCTGCATCGGCCGGGAAGCCGGGGTCAGCCGCCGGGCGGTCTTCGCCGCACATCAGGCAGTGGCTGCGCCATGCGCCGGATTCGTATGCATATACCTGAAGACTGCCGTTCCCGTGCTCACAGGGCATCAGCCGACACCTCCTGCTTCTTTTGAGATTGTGATTGAACGAAAATCCTGTCAATTTCCATTATACAACAAATTTCCTGTCCGTTCAAGGACTTTCACTTCTGCAAGCCTTGCAGACGCGGGCTTTTTCGCGAAAACCTGCAGGCGGCATGCAACCATTCAACGCGGCGCGGCGGGGGCTTTCTCGCAATGGGGGCACGAAAAAAGCCGGCCTGCGGGAAACGTCCGCGCAACGCCGGCTCGGGGGTCAAAGGGTGCTGACGGGGGTCAGCTGCTTCTGGCGGAGGATGCCCTCGTACAGGCCGTCGATGCAGCGGCCCACGGAGACATAGCCGAGGGCCTCGTAATAGGCCGTCAGGGCGGGGTTGTCGATGGCGGAATCGAGCCGCAGGTACTGCATGCCCTCGCTTGCAGCAAATGCCTCCGCGCACAGCAGAAAGCGGCGTCCGGCGCCCTTGTGGGTCAGGTCTGCGGCGAGGTGGTGGAGGTAGAGCGCGGGCGCATGAAGCTCCGGCGGCCAGCGGTCGTCCTGCCGCTTGAATGCCCCGGCGCAGATCACCTGCCCGGTCGCTGCGTCCTCCAGTGCGAACAGCTCGCCCCTGCGCCAGCAGTCCTCGTAGTATTCCGGCGGGTACACGCCGTCGTAGTCTGTCACGTTCCACTGGCGGATGCCCACGCGGTCCATCCAGGCGATGCGCTGGTGGATGAGGCCGAGCATCGCGGGGAGCTCCTCATGCCGCAGGGGGCGGAAAGCATAGTCCTTCGTCATGCCGGTTTACCAGTTTACCTTTCCGGGGCGCATCTCCAGCTCCTGGCTCTTGACGGACACGCGGGTGCCCGGCGCGATGGAGGTGGTGATGAAGGCGTTGCCGCCGATGACCGCATCGTGGCCGATGATGGTCTCGCCGCCCAGCACGGAGGCGCCGGAATAGATGGTTACGCGGTCCTCGATGGTGGGGTGACGGCGCTTGCCGCGCAGGCTCTGGCCGCCGCGGGTGGAGAGCGCGCCGAGGGTCACGCCCTGATAGATCTTCACATAATCGCCGATGACCGTCGTTTCGCCCACGACGATGCCGGTGCCGTGGTCGATGAAGAAGTAGCGGCCGATGGTCGCGCCGGGGTGGATGTCGATGCCCGTGCGGCTGTGGGCGTATTCGGTCATGATGCGCGGGATCAGCGGCACCTTCAGCTCGAAGAGCACATGGGCGATGCGGTTGATCATGATGGCCTGCAGACCGGGGTAGGCGATGATGATCTCGTCCATGGAGTTGGCGGCGGGGTCGCCGTCGAAGGCGGCCTCCAGGTCTGTCTCCAGCAGCGCGCGGACCTCCGGCAGCCGCTCGAGGAACTGCACGGTCAGCTCCTGCGCCTGCGCATCCAGCTGCTGGGCGCGTTCCGCGTCCACGGTCGCGCCCTCCCGCAGGGCGATGGCGATCTGCTGGCCGAGGTGATAGGCCACGTCCTCCATCAGCGCGCAGAGACTGTGGTGCATGGAGTACACCCGGTAGTTCGGGTCGCGGAAGTAGCCGGGGAAAAGCAGGCGCTTCAGCTTGCTCAGGACGGTGATGATCACGTCCCGGTCGGGCTGGCTGAAGGGCTCGATGCGGTCAATATGGCGGCCGAGGCCATAATCGGCAAGCAGGGCGTTGGTCAGCGAGGCGATGCTTGCGTCGATGGTGCGCAGTTCCTTGCTCATGGAGAAACCTCCCGGTCATCAGATATGGGGATAGCGGCATTTTACTATGGCGACGGCGGCGTTGTCAACCTCATGGACGCGCAGATACAACGGATGTACATTCTGCGTCGGCGGCCGTCCTTGCGAAAACGGCGGAATGATGATATACTGTCAGAAGTACCCCCACCAATATGGGAAAGGAACGATGAAAATGAGAGAGCAGCTGATCGCTCTGCGCGGCGCAATGGCAGCGCACGGCGTAGACTATTACATGGTGCCCACGGATGACTTCCACGGTTCAGAATATGTAGGCCGGCATTTCAAGTGCCGCAGCTGGGTGTCCGGCTTCACCGGCAGCGCCGGTACGCTGCTGGTCGGCAAGGACTGGGCCGGCCAGTGGACGGATGGCCGCTACTTCATTCAGGCCGCGGACCAGCTGGCCGGCAGCGGTATCGACCTGATGAAGTCCGGAGAGCCCGGCGTGCCCACCCTGGCGGATTATCTGGAGAAGCACCTGCAGAAGGGCATGACCTTCGGCTTTGACGGCCGCGTGGTCGGCGCCCGGACGGCGGCGCGCCTGCGCAGCATTGCGGAGAAGTGCGGTGCATCGGTCGTCTGCACGGACGATCTGGTGGGCGAGGTCTGGACGGACCGCCCGGCCCTGAGCGCCGAGCCCGTGCGGGAGCTGCCCGCGGAGCTGGTGGGCAAGTCCCGCGCGGAGAAGCTGATGGACGTGCGTGCGGCGCTGGCCAAGGACGGCGCGGATGCGGTGGTCATCGCATCCCTGATGGACGTCTGCTGGCTGATGAACCTGCGCGGCAACGACGTCGCCTGCACGCCGGTGGTGCTGTCCTTTGCGGCGGTGACGGCGGAGGAAGCGGTGCTGTTCATCAACCCGGCCGTGCTGAGCGAAGAGATCGCGAAGAACCTGCGCGATGACGGCGTGACCATCCGCCCCTACGGCGAGGTGTACGACTATGTCGCCGCGATGCCCGGGGACAAGACGCTGATGCTGAACCTGAACGTGGTCAACAGCAAGCTGGAGGCCTGCGTGCCGGCGGGCGTGAAGGTGCTGGACAAGCCCGACCCCACGACCCTCCCCAAGGCGAAGAAGAACGAGAAGGAAGTCGACAACTTCCGCATCGCCCACATCAAGGACGGCGCGGCGGTGACGAAGTTCATGCACTGGCTGAAGAAGAATGTCGGCAAGGTCGAGATGGACGAGCTGTCCGTGGCGGAGAAGCTGGAGGCCTTCCGCTGCGAGCAGGAGAACTACGTCGGCCCCTCCTTCGGGATGATCATGGGCTACGGCCCCCATGGCGCGATCGTGCATTACAGCGCGACGAAGGAGTCCTGCGCGAAGCTGGAGCCCCGTTCCTTCCTCCTGTCTGACACCGGCGGCCACTACCTCGAGGGCAGCACGGACATCACCCGTACCTTCGCCCTGGGCGAGCTGACGGAGGACGAGAAGCGCTTCTACACCCTCGTGCTCAAGGGCAACCTTCAGCTGGGCAACGCCCAGTGGAAGGCTGGCTGTACCGGCGTGAACCTCGATTACCTCGCCCGCGAGCCCCTGTGGCGGCTGGAGATGGACTACAACCACGGCACCGGTCACGGCGTGGGCTACATGCTGTCCGTGCACGAGGGCCCGCAGTCCATCCACTGGGGCCGTGCCAACACCACCCCGCTGGAGGTAGGCATGATCACCTCCAACGAGCCGGGCTTCTATCTGGAGGGTGCGTTCGGCGTTCGCCTGGAGAACCTGACGGTCGTCAAGGAGGTCGAGAGCAACAGCTACGGCCGCTTCCTGCGCTTTGAGACGCTGACGATGGTGCCCTTCGACCTGGATGCGGTCATCCCCGAGCTGCTGGGCGAGGAGTGCCGCGCGCTGCTGAACGCCTACCACGCCAAGGTGCGCAAGACCCTCAAGCCCTACCTCACCGAGGAGGAGAATGCCTGGCTCGCGGATGCGACAAGGGCGATTTGATGGAATTCGGAATTCGGAATTAGGAATTGATGGCGGCGG
Source organism: Clostridiales bacterium (assembly GCA_015056155.1). GTDB lineage: Bacteria > Bacillota > Clostridia > Christensenellales > Aristaeellaceae > UBA11524. The sequence goes on along the minus strand of SVGU01000051.1, from coordinate 4,951 downwards.
CCTGGGCTGCCTGTATTGCTTGATTTTGAAGGAGATGCATTTATGAAGAAGCTTCATATGGGCCCTGCGGCCTGTGCCCTGGATCTGGGCGACGGCAGCGAGCGCGCGGAGTACGTCAATCAGGACTATATCCTGCATAAGCTGGGTCGGCCCCATCGCGGCGTGAACATCATGTACACCTACTACCCCCACGACAAGGAGTGGCCTGCCCGCATCAGCAAGTACTACAAGGACAAGGACATCTCCGGCGCGTGGGACTACCCCTATGACGATTACTTCCCCTACGGCGCGGATGGCCATCCCTTTGACCAGATGGCGGATATCCGCAGGCACGGTCAGGAGGTCCTGCTGACTCTGACGCTGGATTGCGGCCTGAGCGACGACGAGCTGCGCGAGGTCGCCCGTCAGCTGCGCCCCTACGGCCGGATGATGATCCGCATCAACCACGAGTGCTGCGGCAGCTGGTTCCAGCACAACAAGCGCTACACCTACGAGCAGGTCGGCGCGTTCTTCGTCCGCTTTGCCGGCATCATCCGCGAGGAAGCGCCCAATGTGCGCATCATCTTCTGCGGCGGCTGGGGCAAGGAAGACGGCCACATGGAGCAGGAGGAAGCCTTCAAGGACTGCTACAACGCGGCGGACCTGTGGAGCTGCGACACCTATCTGGCGCTGCACTACGGCTGGCCGGTGGACGTGGCGGAGAAGGACGCCGGCGGCTGGAAGGCCGATTCCGTGCAGAAGCTGGTGGACCAGTTCACCCGCACCCACAAGCGCGCGGTGGAGATCGCCGGCGTGAGCAAGCCGATGATCACCGCCGAGTTCAACACCGACGGCGACGTGACCGGCCCCCGTATGCAGGGCGAGAGCGTGGTGCGCTTTGCCCACTACTGGCGCGACAACAAGGTGGACTGGTTCAAGTCCATCAGCATGTACCAGTTCCGCGACCGCGGCCGTCTGGGTCTGGAGATCGAGGACCCCAACAACGACGCGGTGGGCATTGAGCAGCCCATGCTGGCCATGTACCGGGATCAGGTGCTGCACGATCCGTGGTTCATGCCGACCTTTGAGGAGGGGGAGGAGGTCTCCTTCCCGGCGGCGATGCGCTGGGGCGGTAGCGAGGACGCGGACGGCATCGCCATGCCCGTGCACTTCGAGGCGAACCCGGAGTTCTGCGAGATGACCGTGGAGCAGGAGATCGGCCTGATGGTGGAGCTTAACGGCAAGTGGTTCTACAAGGCTCCCGGCACGAAGACCATCGACCTGATGAGCGCCTTCTTCGACAAGAAGATCGACGCGCCCTGCGACATGACCATGAAGATCTTCGCGACCCCGGCCGACGGCCTGAACGTCGACGACGGCAGCGACGACTGGCTGGTCAACTACCGCGCGGTGCTGGAGCAGGCGCCCCAAATGCGCATCCGCTATGATGTGCCGGGGATCGTGGGCTGAGGCGATTTCAATCGCAGTTGTTTCGGGTATAACCACTGTAAGGGGAACCCGAAGGTTTCCAAAGGGCGGCCGGAAAGCCCTTTGGTCGCGTCCGCAGACGCGAAATCCCCTGCGTTCCGTGAAATACAGAGATAAAGGAACGAATGGAAGATGAAGCTCATTTCCTGGAACGTCAACGGCCTGCGCGCCATCCTCGGCAAGAATTTCATGGAGGCCTTCGCGGCGCTGGATGCGGATGTGTTCTGCCTGCAGGAAACCAAGCTGCAGGCCGGTCAGCATGACCTCGACCTGCCCGGCTACCACCAGTACTGGAACTATGCCGAAAAGAAGGGCTACTCCGGCACGGCGGTGTTCACGAAAACGGAACCGCTGAGCGTGCGCTACGGCATCGGGGTGGAGGAATTCGACCACGAGGGCCGCGTGATCGCGCTGGAGTTTGCGGACTTCTGGCTCGTGACGGTCTATACGCCCAACTCCCAAAGGGAGCTGACCCGCCTGGACTGGCGTATGGCGTGGGAGGATGCGTTCCTCGGCTACATCCGTTCGCTGGAGGAGAGCAAGCCGGTGGTGTACTGCGGCGACCTGAACGTCGCGCACCGGGAGATCGACCTGAAGAACCCCAAGAGCAACACGCGCAATGCTGGCTTCACGCAGGAGGAACGCGACAAGCTGACCGCCGTTCTCGACGCCGGGTACATCGACACCTTCCGCCACTTCCATCCGGACGAGAAGGATGCGTATACGTGGTGGAGCTACATGTTCAAGGCGCGGGAGAAGAATGTCGGCTGGCGCATCGACTACTTCATCGCCTCTCAGAAGCTGCGCACGCGGCTGCAGAGCGCCTGCATCCACCCGGATGTGATGGGCAGCGACCACTGCCCAGTGGAGCTGGTCATGGACTGAATCGCATAGGAAAACCGCCGTCCGGCAAAAAGTCGGGCGGCGGTCATTTTATGCACTGCGGATAAAAAACGAGTTTCGAAAGGGTCGAAGACCCTTCGCGGGGTGCAGGGGCAGAGCCCCTGCCGGGGTCCAGGGGCAGCGCCCCTGGTTACTTCCGGCGGAACCAGACGAGCATTTCGCCCTCGCCGCGGTTGGCCCAGGTATAGTAGGGGACGAGGTGGAGCTTGGCGGGCTCTTCCCTGGGCGGCTGCCAGGAGGTGTAGAGGGCGGAGGATTCCGGCGGGAGGAGACGGCGGGCGGGCACGTGCAGGCGCACAGTCTCGTGGCCGAAGGTGTCGAAGTCGAACTCGCGGATGATGCCCTCGCCGTGGTCGCCGATGTCGCGGGTGTCCACGCGCAGCAGGTGCAGATCACCGCCGTTGTCGGCCTCCTCGGCACAGAAGGTGACGGGGCCGCGCATGAAGGCCACCTTATCCACGTCCTCGCGGACGGCGGGGTTGGCGGCGACCATGCGGATCATCATCGGCATGTGCAGACGGATCATCTCGCCGTCGTGCCATTCGCCGGTGAAGTAGGCGTAACCGTCCTTGTAGACGGGCTGCTTGTCGCCGCAGGTGAGGACGGTGTCCGGCGCCCAGTAGGGCATGCGGAAGGCCAGCGTGCCGGTCACGGGCTCGTCGCAGCGGACGGTGACGTACACATGGCCGTGCCAGGGCATCTTCGCGTCCACCTGCATGGTCAGCTTCTTACCGCCGAAGTCCTTCTCGATCTGGCCGCCGACGTAGAGGTGGGTAAAGAGCGTGTCGGCGTTCTCCGTGTAGGCGTAGGAGGCGATGGAGGACACGATGCGCGCGATATTGGGCGGGCAGCAGGCGCAGCCGAACCACTTGCGGCGGGTGGGCTGCACATGATGCAGCCGGGCGTCCTTGCGGCAGGCGGAGGGCACGACCGCCAGGGGATTGACGTAGAAGAAGCTCTTGCCGTCCAGCGCCATGCCGGAGAGCACGGTGTTGTACAGCGCCATCTCCATCACGTCGGCATACTTGCTGTCGGGCTTGATCTGCAGCATGCGGCGGGCGAAGAACGCCAGGCCGATGGCGGCGCAGGTCTCGGAATAGGCGGAATCGTTGGGCAGATCATATTCGTAGGAGAAGGCCTCGCCGTGAACGGTGCCGCCGATGCCGCCGGTGATGTACAGCTTCTTTTTGACGATGTTGTCCCACAGGCGCTCGCAGGCGGCCAACAGGGAATCGTCGCCGGTCAGGCGGGCAACGTCCGCCATGCCGGAATAGAGGTACACCGCACGCACAGCGTGGCCCACGGCCTCGTCCTGCTCGCGCACGGGCTTGTCAGCCTGATGGTAGGCAGAGCCGTCGTCGGGGTTGCCGCGCCACTTCTGGCCGGCCTTTTCTGCGCGGGCTTTGTCCTCCATGGCGAAGTAGAAGGGCTTCTGGCCGCGCTGGTCCACGAAGAACTTGCTCAGCTTCAGGTACTTTTCTTCGCCCGTCACCTCGTACAGGCGGATGAGCGCCATCTCGGCGATCTCGTGGCCGGGATAGCCCTTGCACTTGCCCTCCTCGGGGCCGAAACGGTCCGCGATGTAGTCCGCAAAGCGGCAGGCGGCACGGAGCAGTTTGTCCTTGCCGGTGGCCTGATAATAGGCGACCGCGCCCTCGACCAGATGGCCCAGGCAGTACAGCTCATGATTGTCGCGCAGGTTGGTCAGCGCGGCGTCCATGCCGTTGATGATGTAATAGGTGTCCAGATAGCCGTCGGGGGTCTGGGCGGCGCAGACGACGTCGATGGCTTCGTCGGCGGTCTTTTCCAACTCCGGATCGGGATGCTGGGTCAGGCTGTAGCCGACGGCCTCGATCCACTTGGAGAAGTCCGTGTCCTGAAACACGAAGCCATAGAAGCGCCCCTCCTCGGGATGCTCCGGGTCATCCGGCAGGGCGTTGAAGCCGCGGTAGGAATAAGCCGGGGGGACATACTGCGTATTGGTGCGCTGCTCGGCCATCATTTTGCCAGCGGTGCGGAAATTGCGCATGCACCAGCTGGGATCCGCGCCGGGAACGCGGTCGTTCAGCGCGTCCCACTGATAGGGGATGACCTCCTTGCGCACCAGTTCCATCTCTCGATGCCAGAAGGTGTCGGTGACGGTGATCTGCTTCAGGTCGATCGGGGTGGAAAAAACCTGCTTATCCATCTGTTTTCCTCCAATTGGAGCGATTTTTGTCTTTGTATAGTATACCGTGAAATGCCGGGGAATGCAAGGGGGGAGAAATGAAAAACGACTCGCTGGTGGCGGGAGGATTCTAAAGGAACAATTTATCCAGCAGCGAAAAAGCAGATGAGCATCCGGTGAAAAACCCGGATGCTCATTTGCGTATGTGCCCCCACAAACGCAATGCACTGGAACAGTGCGTATAATTGCGCCCTCCTAAGAGGGAGAAAATCTGCTTTGGTTTGCTTAACAAATTGAAATTTATCATAATTCAATTATTTGTATGCATATACAATTTCATCATTAGTAGTATTAATACCTCCTGCTTTTTCATAGCATCTACAAGCAGAGATATTACTCTTATTCGTTATCAAA
>SVGU01000157.1 GCA_015056155.1 Clostridiales bacterium | reverse complement strand
TTGCGCAGCTCGGAGAGGCGGTACGCCGGCTTGCCGAAGTCCACGTCCTCCTGCATGTCGTACAGCTCGTTGTAGCGCGCGCAGGTGGCCAGGAAGGTTTCCTTCGCCTTGCCGGTGAAGCCCAGCTTGTCGGCCAGCTCCTCGAGGGTGTCCGCCTTCATGATCAGGCCGGCCTCGACCTGCGGCTCGATGGTGTTGGGCAGCAGGCCGTCGCCCTGCGTGCGGGTCATGGCGGAGCAGCCGATGGTGTGGAAGCGCTGCACGTCGGCGCAGACGTTGCTGTCAAAGATCTGCGCATAGACGCCGCCCTTGCGGCGGGCCGCAGCGTGGGAAGCGTCGTTGTACGGCTGGCTTTCGCTCATGAAGCGAACGCCGTCACGGTCGACCTTCAGGAACGGCTGGGTGCCCGGGTTGAACTGGGACACGGTGCCCGGGAAGACCTTCTCGCCCTTGTCGTTGAGCACGTAGCCCGCGTCGACGCCCGGGGCGACGATGCCGCGGTCGAAGATCATCGGAGCGGCCTCGATGTCCTTCATGGCGCCGGCCCAGATGCCGGCCTTGATGCCCTGGCCCTTGTTGGAGGCGTAGTAGGAGGACGCGGTCACGCACATCGGCAGGATCGGCGCGCAGGCCTCGATCATCTCCGGGTTGCCCTCGTAGCCGCCGGTGGCGAGGATGGTCGCCCAGTTGGCCACGAACTTGATGTATTCGCCGGTCAGCACGTTCTGCGCGATGGCGCCGGTGACCTTGTCGCCGTCCTTGGTCAGGCAGACGAGGCTGTGGTTGAAGTCGATGTAGTAGCCCTTCTCCTCAATGCGCTGCTGGAAGAGCTCGTTGCGCTTGACGCCCATGCCCCAGAAATGCTCAGTGGCCGGGTAGTAGTACTGGGTGTAGTTTTCCACTTCCTTTTCGCCCGCAGCGGTGAACTGGCAGGTTGCGCCGGCGGCGGAGAGGATCGGGGCGACGTAGTCGTGCATGGCGGCGGACTCATTGATCCACACGTTCAGCACGCGCTGGTCCATCTTGCCGGAGGAGTAGCGGGAAATCTCGCTGCGCAGCGCGGCGGTGTTGACCTCAACGCCGGCCTTCTTGGTCTCTTCGGTGTTGATGGCGCCGTACCAGTAGCGGGTGGAGCCGACGACGGCATTCTGCTCGATGACACGGAAGTCGATGCCGTAATCAGAGGCGACGGACGCAGCCATCAGGCCGCCGTTGCCGGCGCCGATGATGAGCAGGTCGGTGGTGTAGGTTGCGGCGATTTCGCTGTCGGCGATGACCGGAGCCTGGCCCAGCCATGCGTCATGCTCGCAGACGGCCTCAGCCTTGACTTCTTCAGCCTTGGCCTCGGTATTCGGCAGCACGCCAGCGGCGGCGACGCCCAGCGCGGAGAGCGCGGCGCCCTTCAGGAAACTACGACGGGAAAAATCCATGAGAGTGTACCTCCTCATTAAAATATGGCAAAATCATAACATATCTGTGCATATGTGTCAATGATAACATGAATTATTGTTCATGGTGACGAGATGGGAGGCGTGCGCATAGAATGGAAGGACTTGACAGGCGATGGGGCAGATGGTTTAATAGAGAGAATCTGGAAAGGATGGGAAACACATGATCGAGAATTGGCTTGCCCAAAGGATTCAGCCGGACGGCGCGCCGCTTGATGAGCGCGCGAGGAGCGCATGGGGCAAGGCGGCCAGCGGCATGGGCATTGTCTGCAACGCGCTGCTGTTTGCGGGGAAGATGGCGGTGGGCCTTGTCAGCGGCTCGGTGGCGATTACGGCGGATGCCTTTAACAACCTGTCGGACGCGTCCTCGAGTGTGGTGAGTCTCCTGGGCTTTAAGATGGCCGACAAGCCCGCCGACGCGGAACATCCCTATGGGCACGGACGCTACGAGTACCTCTCCGGGCTGATGGTCGCGGTGATGATTCTGGTCATCGGCGTGGAGCTGATGAAGACCAGCGTAGGGAAGATTCTGCACCCGCAAAGCGTGGCGTTCAGCTGGCCGCTCATGCTGGTGCTGGTATGCTCCATCGCAGTCAAGCTCTGGATGAGCGCATTCAATAGAAAGATCGGCAGGCGTATCGGCTCCAAAACGCTCACGGCTACGGCGGACGACAGCAGAAACGACGTGATTGCGACCGCAGTGGTTCTGCTGGCGACGGTCGTCGGTCACCTGACAGGCCTGCAGCTTGACGGCTGGCTCGGCGCTGCGGTGGCGGCGTTCATCCTGTTCAGCGGCTTCATGCTGGTGAAGGACACCATCGACCCGCTGCTGGGCGGCGCAGCCGACGCGCAGCAGGTGGAGCGCATCCGCAAAAGGATCATGAGCTATCCCGGCGTGCTGGGCACGCACGACCTGATCGTGCACGACTACGGCCCGGGCCGCCAGTTCGCCAGCGTGCATGTGGAGATGGACGCGCAGCAGGATCCTTTTGAGAGCCATGACCTGATCGACAACATCGAGCGCGACTTCTTTGAGCAGGAGAAGCTGCATCTGGTCATCCATTACGACCCGATTGCCGTCGGCGATCCGCGCATACGGATGATGCGCGAATTCATCTCGGGCATCGTCGCGTGCATCCACCCGGAGATGTCCATCCACGATCTGCGCATTGTGCCGGGACCGACGCATGTGAACGTGGTGTTTGACTGCATCGTCCCGTACGAGGTGAAGCTGGAGGGCGAGGACATCCGCAAGCGCATCGCCCGCGTGGTACAGGCGGAGTACCCCAACTATTACTGCGTGATCAAGCTTGAGCACAGCTTTACGGGGAAATAACCGGAATTCATAT
>SVGU01000156.1 GCA_015056155.1 Clostridiales bacterium | reverse complement strand
CCTGCCGATGATGATCCCCGAGCTGGTGCTGGGCATGGCGTATCTGGCGCTGTTCACCGGCGTGGGGGTGAAGCTCGGTATGGGCGCGCTGGTCGCGACGCATACCACGTTCTGCGTGCCGTATGTGTTCATCAACGTCAAATCCCGTCTGGTCGGCATGGACCCGGCGATAGAAGAAGCCGCGCGCGATCTGGGTGCAAGCCCCCTGCGCGTTTTGCGGGACATCACCCTGCCGCTGATCATGCCCGCGGTCATCTCCGGCATGATGCTCGCTGCGGCGATGTCACTGGACGACGTGGTGATCTCCTTCTTTGTCACCAGCGCCGAAACCACGACCCTCCCGCTCAAGATCTACACGGGCCTTAAGTCCGGCGGCACGCCGGAGATCAACGCGCTGTCCACGCTCATGCTGGGCGCGATCTTCCTGTTCGTTGCGCTTTCGCAGTTCATCAGCGCGCGCAGCGACAAAAAGCTCAATTCCGCGCGGTAATCCGCGCTGAATATACCCCCATTACAAGGAGGAATGACCATGAAGAAAATCATCTGCCTGCTGCTGGCTATGCTGGCGCTCGTCACCTGCGCTGTGGCTGAGACCGTGAATGCGACGGACGAAGCCGTGCTCAACATCTTCTCCTGGGAAGGCTACATCGACTACGCGACCGTGATTGCCCCGTTCGAAGAGGAAACCGGCATCAAGGTCAACTATGCGACCTTCGCCAGCAACGAGGAAATGCTCCAGAAGCTGACCGCTGTGAACGGCGGCGACTACGACATCATCCTCGCCAGCGACTACGCGATCAATGCGGCGCGTGAAGCGGGCCTGATCCAGAAGCTGGACAAGACCATCATCACCAACTTTGACAATCTGGACGAGCGTTTCCTCGGTCAGTACTTTGATCCGGAGAACGAGTACGTGTTCCCGTATGTCTGCGGCGGTCCGCTGATCGTGTACGATCCGTCTATGGTGGATGTGGAGATCAACGGCATGCTTGACCTGCTCAAGCCGGAACTGGCTGGTTCTGTCGGTCTGGTTGACGACGCTCGCGTGACCATTGGTCTGCTGCTTCGTGCGCTGGGCTACAGCATGAATACCACCGATGAGGCTCAACTGGCGGAAGTTGCTGCCAAGCTTGAGGAGTTTAAGACCAACCTGAGCATTTTGGAGTACGAGAACCTGCATAACTATGTGCTCTCCGGCGACATTGCCGCGGCGTACACCTTCACGCCGTTCGTCGCCATGGCGATGGAAGCCAACCCGGATCTCAAGGTCGTGTTCCCGGAGGAGGGTCTCGGCTTTGGCGTGGACGGCTGCTTCATCCCGGTGAACGCGCCGCACGCGAAGAATGCGAATATGTTCATCGAGTACATGCTGCGTCCGGAGGTCGGCGCTGTGATCACCCAGTGGCAGTACTACTGCTGCACCAACATCCCGGCTCGTGAGATCCTGGGTGACTGGTACTACGGCAATCCGGTGTTCACCGGTCTGATCGACCGTCTGGATGATGTGGAGATTATCCGCAATCTGGCGACCGAGGACGAGCAGAAGTTCCAGGACATCTGGACCACCTTCAAGCTCGGCCTGTAATGCCCTCTATCGGGCGCTCCTCAGGGAGCGCCCGTCAAGGAAAGCCCGCATGGATTTCGCGGGTTTTCTTTGACGGATTCCGTCCTGTTTACCTAAGATAATCCTGAGGTGAATGTGACATGTCATCCCTTTTCATTTCCGGCGGCTGGGTCATTGACCCGGAGAAGTCGCGCAGCTTCCCCGCCGATGTATTGATTGTTGACGGCGTGATCGCCGGTTTTACGGCCCCCTGTTCGCCCTGCCCTGAAGGGGCCCAGCTGCTTGACGCGCGGGGCTGCTTTGTCTGCCCCGGCTTTATCGACCCGCATGGGCACATCGACGGACACGAGTACCCCGGCGTACTCTCCCTTTTGCAGGGCATTACCACCAGTGTCGGCGGCAACTGCGGCTTTTCGCCGCTGTGCATCGGCCAGTTTTTAAGCAGCCAGAAGGCGTTCCCTATCCATCAGGCGGAGCTTGTGGGCATGTGCGCGCTGCGCGAAGCGGCGGGCGTAACCGACCTGCACGCTGCAGCCAATGCAGAGCAGATCAGGATGATGGAGCTTTTATGCGCCCGCGCGCTTTGCGAGGGCGCGGCGGGCGTTTCCCTCGGGCCGAGCTATACGCCTGGCGCGTCCATGGAGGAGATGGTGGCGCTGTGTCGTCTCGCCAAGTCCTTTGACCGGCCCGTGTCCATCGACACGCGCATGTTCTCCATGACCGATCTGCACTCGCTTCAGGAGGCCATCGAGCTGGCGGAGGCGACCGGCTGCCGGATGGTCATCTCGCACTTTGTTTACCAGTACGGCGTGGGCGTGGAGGACGAGGCGCTTGCCATGATCGCCGCCGCCCGCGAGCGCGGCGTGGATATGCAGCTGGACAGCGGCATGTACACGCACTGGTGCTCCTCGGTCGGCTCCGCGCTGTTCGAGGAAAAGACGATGCAGGAAAACGACATCGAGCTTCGCCACCTGCGGGTGATCACCGGCGAGCACATCGGGCAGGCGCCCGATAGCGAACTGCTGGCCCACCTGCGCGAGGCACACCCGGAGGATGCTGTGGTCGTCATGACGGGCGAGCCGGAGGCAGTGTACACCATTCAGCGCTTCCCGCTGACCATGGTCTCCACCGATACGGGCCATTACGAGCCGGGCGAGGGCCATCCGCAGATTGCGGGCAGCTTCCCGCGCTATTTCCGCAAGATGGTCCGCGAGCACAGGGGTCTCACCTGGGAGGAGGCCGTGCGCCATAC
>SVGU01000050.1 GCA_015056155.1 Clostridiales bacterium | reverse complement strand
AGGAGGTCATCCTCATGTCTGAAGAACGTACTGAGCGTCGGCCCCGTCCGCGTGGCGGCCGCCGTCCCCGTCGCAAGGTCTGCGCTTTCTGCGTGGACAAGATCGAGTACATCGATTACAAGGACGTCAATCGTCTGCGTCGCTTCATCAACGAGCGCGGCAAGATCCTGCCCCGTCGTATGAGCGGCAACTGCGCCAAGCATCAGCGTCAGCTGAGTGAAGCCATCAAGCGCGCCCGTGCCATCGCGCTGCTGCCCTTCACCGTTGACTAAGCTGCAACAGCCAATCATCGCCTCCGGTCGAGCAATCGGCCGGAGGTTTTTCTGTTGATAATTCCTTGTCAATCTGGGAAGATTTGTTCACACAATCAACATATTGTACCGGAGTTGCCACTTTTGTATAGTATCTTGTGCAAATTCTGTGGAAATTGCGGAATTTTCTCTTGATAATTCAAAAAATCTCTGATATAATTATGGTGAATCCATTGGGGGTAAGACTGCCCAATCTGCTCCCGTTTGCTGGAATTCGCCATCCTTTCCAGCCATGCTGACGTGTATTCACCCTACGCCGAAGGTTGAACGCGCGCCGCAACCCCAGAATGCAACCCCGCGCGCATCCCAGCGCGGGGGCTTTTTTTGTTGGAAAATGCCGCTTTCCGGCGAGAATAGTCCTTTGGGAGACCGTTTCTCCGGCGATCATATGTAAACACTTCTATCGGATGCATGAGAAACTTGCCCGGAGGGCTGATCTGTGCTATAATGATCACTATCCGAAAAAGATAACTGCCTGTATACAAGGAGGCTTTATCCTGTGATACGCCGTTGTTTGCTCCTTTGGGGGCTCCTGATGCTGCTGGCGCTGCCTGCGCTGGCGCAGGAGCCGGAGGAGCCGGTCACCCTGACCACCCGGGATGGTATGACCGTGACGCATGTCGTCAACCGCTCCGCGTGGGACGCCAACACCACCGCGGAGCTGCTCGTGCAGCATTATTGCATGCGCGGCCAGTACGATCTGGCATTTGCCCTGAATGAACAGCTGGCTTCCATGGGCGATACGGCGGCGCTGTACCGCCTGGGCTGCCATTACCTGAGCGGACAGGGTGCTGCGATGGACGAAGGCGCTGCGCTGGAGTGCTTCGCCGCCGCCAAAGCAGCCGGAAGCCGGGAGGCGGAACGGGCGCTGATCCTTGCCCGGTTCAATGGCTGGGGCATGCCGCAGGATACCCTGGGCGCAACGGCGGAAATGACGGCGCTGGGGTATTCCTATGAGCTGGCGCTGCTCTATCTCCACGGCGCGTATGATGTGCCTGCCCATGAGGCCACGGCACTGCACTGGTTCGACCAGAGCCGGGGCCAGATGAAGGAGCATAACCCGCAGCTGTACGACAAGCAGCTGGCGGAGTTCCTGGCCAGCAGCCCGACCAGCCTGACCGACCGCCTGCCCGTGCAGCATGAGCGCTGGGACAACCGGGCCGCACAGGCTTATATGGGCCTTGCGCTGGGAAAATTCTGGCAGCAGGGGCTGGGCGGCCGGACCGACCTGCAGGCTGCGGCGGACTGGTATGCCTTCACCACCACCCTCACGGAGGAGCGCGAGGCATCGTGGGCGCATTCCGCGCTGGCGGACATGTACCTCAGCGGCGCGCTGGGCGAGGTGGATGTGGAAAAGGCGCAGGAGCATTTCCTGCAGGATGTGTACGACGGCGGCTATGGCGCATACCGCGTCGGCAGGATGTACTGGGAGGGCGTGACCGCTGCCGACGGCACGGTGCTGCTCGCGCAGGAAACGGATACCGCCCTTGCATATCTGACGGAAGCGGCGGAGCTCGGCCATCCGGAGGCCTGTGCGCTGCTGGGCGGCGCGTACCGCAGCGGCGAACGGGTGCAGGCGGATGTGAACCGGGCGGCGCACTTCTATGCTTTGGGCCTGTATGACAACAATTATTCCTTGTGCTATGAGCCGCTGCTGGCGATGTATCAGCAGGGGCTGCTGTACGACCGCGCGGTGATGGACGAGCTCTTCGATGCGCTGCGGCACTGGCGCGGCACGGACCATCAGCTGGCCATCCTGCTGGCGGAGCACTGGCTCAACGGCGTGACGGCGCAGGATGGCACCGTGCTTGTCCGGCAGGACCGCAAGGCGGCCTTCGAGCTCATGGACTATTATCATGACTACCATGCCCATCTGCATGAAACGCCGGAGGTCTTCTTCCTGAACTGGCTGGGCTGGTTCTATTCCGGCAATGCGCCGGAGGCCGTGGAGCGCGACTATGCCAAGGCGCTGCGCTGCTACACCGAATCGGCAGAGACCGGCAACGGCTACGCCATGGCGATGGCGGGCGTGTTCTATCAGAACGGGCGCGGCGTGCCGGTGAACCACATGAGCGCTCGCGCATGGTACAAGCGGGCTATCGCTGCGGGCTATACCGGCGCGCAGGGGTATCTGGATACCCTCAACGCTGTGTATCCGGAGTTCCCTGTGGAGCTGGCGGTCACACTTTCCACCTCGCAGGGGCTGACCCTCAGCCATGTCGTGAACCCGGCGGAGGGGACGGCTGTCTCCGATGCGGAGCTGATGGCGGCAGGGTACGCGCTGGAGGAGCAGTGGGAGCTGGCGCTGGAGATCAACCTGCAGCTGGCAGAGCAGGGTGATGTGGCGGCGATGTACCGTCTGGGCGCCCATTATGCCGGCGGCCTGGGCGTTCAGGCGGATGATGCGCTGGCGGTGGAATGGCTGCGCAAGTCGGCCGACGCAGGCTGCACGGACGCGGTCTTCGCCCTTGCATGCATGTACCTCAACGGCTGGGGCGTGACGCAGGACGCGGTCAACGCCGCCGCTATGCTGGAGGGGATGGGCAGCGCCCTGACGGCCGATCAGCTGCTGATGCTGGCGACGCTGTACAAATGCGGCTATGCGAACCTCACGCCGGATGAAGCGGCGGCGCAGCGCAGCCTGGACCGGGCTGTCGCACTGCTGAACATCGCGGAGGAGGCGCTGCTGTCCGATCCGGTCGCCGCGCAGGAAACGGTTCAGCGCCGGATCGGGGCGTGTCAGGCTGCCTATGGCAACTGCACAGCGCCCGATATGCGCCTGATGACGCGTCCGCGTCCGCTGTCTTCCGCATGGCTGGATGCGCCCCATGAGACCGGGGAGGCGCTGGCAGGCTTCTGGCTGGAGGGCCGGGGCGGCGTGCAGGACGCGGCGCAGGCGGTCCGCTGGTATGAGTATGCGCTGGAGGTCCATCCGGACTGCGCAACGGCGCTGGTCCCGCTGGCGAGGCTGCTGCGGGACGGCAGCGCAGGCTACCACGACGCGCAGAAGGCACTGCGGCTGTTCTGCCGGGCGGGCGCGTATGACGAGATCTGCGCCATGTTCGAGACCGGCGTGACCGGTGCGGACGGCAGGCTGTATCTGGCGCCCAACGCCATCTTCGCGGAGGCCTTCCGCACATGGCAGACAACGCCCGGTCAGCCCGATACGGCGGCCCGGCTGGGCGATCTGTTCCGCGATGGCTCCATCGTTGCGGCGGATCCTGCGCTGGCGGCCTCCTTCTACTGGGAGGCGCAGGGCAGCCAGTACTGCACGGATCAGCTGACCGTGCTGATCGCAGGCGGGCAGGTCACGGACGAAAAGCTGCTGTACCGGATCGCCCAGAGCGTGCATGAAAAGAAAACGGATGTGTTCGCGCTGATTCCCGCGCTGGCGGAAACGATCATCGGCGGCGGCGCCCCGGACGGGGTGCTGTGGCATGCGGATGCGCTGCGGGTCGTCCGGGAGATGCTGGATCGCGCGGTCGCTGCGCAGAAAACGGCCCCGGAGGCTGCACAGCTGCTGCTGGACCGGCTGAGCGGTCAGTAAAAAACGAAAATACATATGATACAAGGAGTGGATCGGAAATGAAGAAGGTTGCTGTGCTGCTGCTGGCGCTGTTTCTGCTGCTGGGGCTTTCTTCTGCGCTGGCGGAGGGGGAATATGAGTATCGCGTGAACGAGGATGGAACGCTCGAGCTCACCGAATACACAGGCGGAGAAGCGGTGGTCGTGGTTCCTTCACAGATCGACGGCCGCACCGTGACGTGCATCGGCCACGGTACGTTCACCTGGAACGACACGGTCACCAGCATCACGCTGCCGGACACCGTTACCGCGATCGGCTGGGAAGCCTTCCACGACTGCAGGGCGCTGACGGAGGTTGTCCTGCCGGATAGCCTGATCAGCATCGGCGATGGGGCCTTCAGCTACTGCATGAGCCTGAAAAGCATCACGCTGCCGGACAGCGTGACCAGCATCGGCGTTCACCCGTTCCATGTCAGCGACAACCTGACGGAGATCGTCGTGTCTCCCGATCATCCGGCGCTGGAGGTCGTTGACGGCGTGCTGTTCGACAAGATCGGCAAGCGCCTGGTCTGCTGCCTTCCCATGCCGGACAACAGCATTTATGTCGTGCCGGAGGATGTGCGGGTCATCGGCGGCCGCGCCTTCAGCAGCTGCGGCAACCTGACCTCCATCATTCTGCCGGAGGGTCTGACGGACATCGGTGACTTCGCCTTCGGAGGGTGCTCCGCCCTGCGCAGCATCAAGCTGCCGGAAAATCTGGTCACCATCGGTGAGTATGCCTTTGACGACTGCGACAGCCTGACCTCCATTACGATCCCCGACGGCGTTACGACCATTGGCCGGATGGCGTTTTACGGCTGCGACGTCCTGAAAACTATCACGATCCCTGACAGCGCCGTCAACATCGGCGTCAATCCCTTTGTCGACTGCATGGCACTGACGGAGATCGTCGTCTCTGACGGGCATCCGGTGCTGGCGGTCCGTGACGGCGTGGTGTTCGACAAGACGGAAAAGAAGCTGATCTCCTATCCCATGGCGAGGGAGGGCGTCTACTATGTCATTCCGCAGGGGATCCTGGCGATCGGCGACAGCGCGTTTGAAAAGAATGTGACGCTGGAATGCATCGTGATCCCGGACAGCGTCAAGGCCATCGGGGAGTATGCCTTCAGCGAGTGCGAAGCGCTGCGCAGCATGGTGATCCCGGAGGGCGTCGAGAGCATCGGCTTTGCGTTGTTCGTCTACAGCCCCCTGCTCCGCAGCGTCACGGTGCCTGCGAGCGTCACGTATATGGATGATTCCGTGTTCGAGAACTGCGACGTTCTGGAGAGCATCATTGTGCACCCCGGCTCCTATGCGGAGCAGTGGTGCCGGGAGAACGGCGTGACGTACACGCATCCGGACGCGAACGACTGGCTGTACAACTGATCCTTGTCCCCGGTCTGTGAAGGCCGGGGATTTTCCTGTGTACAATGTGCACTTTCCTTCCCCAGCCCCTTGCCAAGTGTCATAAAATCCGATACAATACGGCTAAACCATCCCGTTCAATATCATACGCGAGAGGAGCACCCTCCCATGAGCAAGATCATCGTGACCCCATCGTCCATCATGTACCGGATGCGCGACGAGTCTGTCCTGTTTGAGCCCTATGGCCCGGACACCATCCGCGTGCGCGCCACCCGCAATGGCACGTTCTCGGAGAAAAAATGGACGCTGCAGGAGCCTCTGCCCGCCGAGTGCACGGCGGAGGGCAATGAGGACCATGCCACCCTCACCGTCGGCAGCCTGAAGGTCGAACTGTGGAAGGGCTGGCAGCGCTGCCACTACCGCTTTCTCCGGGACGGCAAGGTCATCCTTGTTTCCCGCGAGGACGGCGACCCGGTGACCAAATTTGTCCATCAGGCGGGCGATCTGTACCGCATCCGCATGCTCTTTGACGCGCAGGAGGGCGAGCATTTCTACGGCATCGGCCAGGAGCAGCAGCCCTGCTTCGACCGCAAGGGAACCGCCACGGACCTGTGGCACTACAACACCAAGTCCGCCCTGCCCTGCGTGTATTCTTCCCTGGGGTACTACTTCCTGTGGAACAACCCCAGCCCCGGCCGCGTGGAGTTCGGCCGCAGCCGCACGCTGTGGGAGGCCTCCTGCGCTTATCAGGCGGATTACATCGTTGCGGCGGCGGCGACGCCCGCGGCAGCCATGCGCCGCTATGCGGAGCTGACCGGCTTCCCGCCCGAAATGCCGGAGTGGGCGGCAGGCTACTGGCAGTGCAAGCTGCGCTATGAGAGCCAGGAGGACCTGCTGGAGGTCGCGAGGAAGTATCATGCGATGGGCGTTCCGGTGGATGCGATCGTCATCGACTACTTCCACTGGACGGAGCAGGGCAACTGGGAGTTCGAGCCCTCCCTGTGGCCGGATCCCAAGGCGATGTGCGACGAGCTGTACTCGCTGGGCATCCGCCCTGTGGTGTCTATCTGGCCCACCATCAACCCTGCCAGCCGCAACTGGAACGCCATGAACGACGAGAACATGCTCGTCCGCACCGAAAACGGCCAGTACGGTACCTTTGACTTCTACGGCCAGCAGACCTTCATCGACCCGACGAATCCCAGGACCCGCGAATATGTCTGGGAGCAGGTAAAGAAGGGCTACTATCAGCACGGTATCCGCACCTTCTGGCTGGACGAGGCGGAGCCGGAGTTCCATCCGCAGCAGAACAGCCACCTGCGCTACCACATCGGCAACGGCGCGGAGGTCGGCATGACCTACCCCTACTACTACGCGAAAACCTTCTGGGACGGCCTGAAGGCGGAGGGCGAAACGGAGATCGTGAGCCTGACCCGCGCGGCATATCCCGGCAGCCAGAAGTTCGGTGCGATCGTCTGGAACGGCGACATCCCCTCCAACTGGCAGGCGCTGCGGGAATCCGTGGTGTCCGGTCTGTCGATGGCCATGTGCGGCATTCCGTGGTGGAACAGCGATATCGGCGGCTTCCACCAGGGCGATGTGGAGAGCGATTACTTCCGGGAGCTGATCGTGCGCTGGTTCCAGTTTGGTCTCTTCAGCCCGGTGATGCGCCTGCACGGCGCCCGCAAGCGCATGAAGAATCAGGTGGACCGCCATCCCGGCGTGAAGGAGCGCTCCGGCGGCGATAACGAGATCTGGTCCTTCGGCGAGCGGAACACGCCTATTCTCGCCTCCTATATCCATCTGCGCGAGCGCCTGAAGCCCTACATCCTCGCCTGCGCAAAGCGTACGAGCGAGACGGGCGAGCCGATCATGCGGCCGATGTTCTTCGATTTCCCGGAGGATGAAGTCTGCTATCAGCTGGACGATCAGTACATGTTCGGCCCCGATATCCTGTTTGCGCCCATCATGGAAAGCGGCGTGACGGAGCGGAAGGTGTATCTGCCCGAAGGAAGGTGGGTGCGCGTCGGCGGCGGCGAGCGCGGCACGCTTGAGGGCGGCAGGACGGTGGATTGTCGCGCCGAGCTGGCGGAATTCATCGCCTTCGTCCGCGAGGGCGCTGAGGTGATCCGCAGCTTCTGAACCGCATAAACAAAGCGAGCGCCTGACCCAAAGCCGGTCAGGCGCTCATTTTATGCAGATGAGGCGGCTTGCCCGTTTCACAGGGCCGGGCCGAAGAACAGATGCCAGAGCCAGTTGCCGAAGAAGCCGGCGATCAGCACGCCGCCGCAGAGGCGGTTGAGCAGCCGGGAACGGAAAGGGGATAGATCGTAGATGAGGAACAGGTACATCAGCGGCAGCGCCCAGAACATGGCATGGTAGGAGAAGGCGGTGCGGAAGTCGAACCGGAGCGCTGCGGCCAGCGCACGGGTCATGCCGCAGCCGGGGCAGGGGATCCCGGTGACGCGCTTGATGATGCAGCCGACGCCGGTCACGTACATCAGCGCGACCGCCAGCAGCAGCCCACCGGTGAGCAGCAGCTTCTCCTTTATGTCTGTGAGCCTGTTCATCCCTGTCCCTCCGATCATGCCAGCATATGCCGACATGATAGCAAATGCGTCCGGGTTTGTCAAACGGGGCAGACCGGCGCGGGAAGGTTTTGCCGGAAGGGATGCATATTCCACCGGTTGCATGCGTATACTGGCTGTACAGAAACCTGTAAAGGAGGACGAGCCCATGCTCGATACCATTTCCCTGCTCCTGACCATCATCGGCGGCGTCAACTGGCTGCTGGTGGGCGTGTTCCAGTTCGACCTGGTGGCGTGGATCTTTGGCGGACAGGCGGCGCTGATCAGTCGGATCATCTACACCGTCATCGGTGCGGCGGCGCTGTGGTGCATCACGCTCCTGTTCAAAAACAGGGAGCATGTATGACCTGGTGAACCTGTGAACAGACGGCGGCTCCCTCCGGCATGTATCGGAGGGGGTCTTTTGGCGTGTTGCCAGAACACACGGAAAACTTGACCCGATGGAGCAACCGGTATACAATGGAAGCAGCATAAGAAGAAAGGAAGACGCTCATGATCAGTTTCCATGGACTCGGGTTCCGCCCCGGTGATTTTTATCTTCCCTCGGCGCAGGTCGATCCTGCGAAATGGGCCTGCGTGGCCTGCGACCAGTACACGTCCCAGCCGGAATACTGGCGGGAGACGGAGGACATCGTCGGCGATGCGCCCTCCTGCCTGAAACTGGTGCTGCCGGAGTGCGACCTGCCCCGGACGGCCGAGCGCGTGCCGGTCATCCATGCGCAGATGCAGCGCTATGTGGCGCAGGGCGTGGTGACAAAGCAGGTGGAGGGCGGCTTTGTGCTGGTGGAGCGCACGACGGAGAGCGGCGCCCGCCTGGGCCTGGTCGGTACGGTCGATCTGGAGGACTACGACTTCACCGGGCGCAAGTGCCTCATCCGCCCCACGGAGGAGACGATCACCGCCCGTCTGCCTGCCCGCCTGGCGATCCGCCGGGGCGCGCCGATGGAGCTGGGGCACATCCTGCTGCTGCTGGACGATCCGCTGCGCACGGTGCTGGAGCCGCTGTATGCCCGTCGGGATGCGCTGCGCCCGCTGTACGATTTCGATTTGATGCAGGGCGGCGGCCATCTGCGGGGCTGGGCAGTGACGGAGGAAAGCGATCTTGCCGCCCTCCGGGACGCCCTGACGGCCCTGCGGGACAGCCTCGGCGCGGATCCGCTGCTCTTCGCCGTGGGCGACGGCAACCACTCCCTCGCCACCGCCAAGGCGCACTGGGAGGAGATCAGGCAGACGCTGTCCGAGGAGGAACGGGCGAATCATCCGGCGCGCTATGCGATGGTGGAGGCGGAGAACATCCACGACCCGGCGCTGCAGTTCGAGCCGATCCACCGGGTGCTGACCGGTCTGGACCGTACGGCTGTGCAGGACGGCGGCGCCTGCCTCGAGGCGGACTGGAAGGAAAAGGACGGTCAGGATCATCCGGACCATGCGCCGCAGACCTTCACGATGGTCTGCGAAGGGGAGGAGCGTACCGTCACGATCGCCCGGCCGGCGGGGGTCATCCCTGCGGCGACCCTGCAGATGTGGCTGGACGATTATCTCCGCCGCCATCCGGAGACGGAGATCGACTATATCCACGGCGACGATGTGCTCCGGCAGCTGGCGTCCCAGGCCGGAAGCGCCGGCTTCCTGCTGCCGCCGCTGGACAAGACGCAGTTCTTCGCCGCCATCGACGGGATGGGGATCCTGCCCCGCAAGACTTTCTCCATGGGGCATGCCCACGAGAAGCGGTTCTATATGGAGTGCCGGGCGATCCGCTGAGGCGGGCATGTGTGGAAAAATTGCCGTTTCCGCCCCGGAATGGACCAGTTCCCGGCAAAAACAGCTTTCTTTTTGGCGCATTATATGATACAATAATCTATATGCAACCCATGCAGCGGAAGCTGCTTTCCGATCCCTGACATTCAAAGGAGGATCCCTCTCATGACCAAGAAGACCAGCAGCCGGAATCCCTTGCTGATCCCGCTTATCGTTGTGCTTCTGATCGCCGCTGTGGCGATCGGTATGCTGTTCGTGCGCAACAACGATCTGTCCTCGCAGGTCACGGATGCCCAGACTGCCCTGACTGAAACCGAGGGCAAGCTGGCGGATACGCAGACCGCGCTGACCGCAACCGAGGGTAAGCTGGCGGATACGCAGACCGCGCTGAGCGAGTCCGAGGGCAAGTTGGCGGACACGCAGACCGCCCTGACGGAGACGGAGGGCAAGCTGGCGGACACGCAGACCGCCCTGACGGAGACGGAGGGCAAGCTGGCGGACACGCAGACCGCGCTGAGCGAGTCCGAGGGCAAGCTGGCGGACACGCAGACTGCCCTGACGGAGACGGAGGGCAAGCTGGCGGATACGCAGACCGCGCTGACCGAGTCCGAGGGCAAGCTGGCGGACGCGCAGACCGCGCTGAGCGAGTCTGAGGGCAAGCTGGCGGACGCGCAGACCGCGCTGAGCGAGTCCGAGGGCAAGCTGGCGGACGCGCAGACCGCGCTGAGCGAGTCCGAGGGCAAGCTGGCGGATGCGCAGACCGCGCTGGCTGAAAGCGAGAGCAAGCTGGCGGATATGCAGACGGCGCTGGCAGAGACCGAGGGCAAGCTGGCCGCGGCCAACGCGGACATCACCACCCTCAGTGACGCCAAGGCTGCGCTGGAAACGCAGGTCGCCGGTCTGAATGAGCAGCTGGGCGCTGCGGCGGAGGAGCTGTCCGACGCCCAGAACGCACTGGACGCTGCCGCCGCCGAGAAGGCCGCTGCGGACGAGACCATTACCGCGCTGAGCAACGAGGTGTCCGCGCTGGGCACCGATCTGGCCGCCAAGGAGAGCCAGCTGGACGACGTGACCGCCCGCCTGGAGAGCATCGAGGATGCGGACGTGAAGGAAGCCCTGGCTGCGGAGAAGGCGGAGCTGGAGGCGTCCATTGCGGAGCTGAAGACCGCGCTGGATACCGCCAACGCCAGCCTGGCTGCGGCTGAAGAGGCCCGCGCGGCTGCTGAGGCGTCCGTGCAGACCCTGACCGCCGAGAAGGATGCGCTGGAGAAGCAGGTCGCCGAGCTGAACGAAAAGTACGAGGCCGCTGCGGCGGAGCTGGAGATCGCCATCATGGCGCAGGAGACGGCAGAGAAATCCCTGACCGGCCTGACCAGCGAGCTGACCGGCCTGCGCAGCAGCGTGGTCGATCTGACTGCGGAGCTGGAGACTGCCAACAGCAGCCTGACCGCCGCCGAGGAGGCCCGCGCGGCTGCCGAGGAGACTGTCAAGACCCTGACCGCCGAGAAGGCGGAGCTGGAGACCCGCGTGGCTGACCTGACGGCCGAGCTGGAGACCGCCGCGCAGGAGCAGGCCGAGGCCGCCGCCTCCATCGAGAGCCTGACTGCCGAGCTGACCAGCCTGCAGGGCAGCATGGAGGACGTGTCTGCCCAGCTGGAGACCGCCAACGAGAGCCTGAAGGCGGCCGAGATCGCCAAGCAGGAGGCCGATCAGCGCATCGCTGACCTGACCGCCGAAAAGACGGAGCTGGAGGGCCGCGTGGCCGATCTGGACAGCCAGCTGACCGCCGCGAACCAGAGCCTGGAGATCGCCGCGCAGGAGCAGGCCGAGGCTGAGGCCTCCATCGCCAGCCTGACCGCCGAGCTGGAGGCTGCGGAGCAGAACCGTGTGCGGCTGGAAGGCACGATCGAGGCGCTGGAGACCGAGAAGGCCAACCTCGAGGCTTCCATCGCTTCTCTGCTGACCGACAAGGCGAACCTGGAGTCTGATGTGGCCGCGCTGGAAACCGACAAGGCGGACCTGACCACCCAGCTGGAGAGCACGAAGACCACCCTGAGCACCACCCGCACCACCATGACCAGCATGCTGAGCCAGAACGCGATCTCCGCGGGCTTCGGCGGCGATATCAAGGTGACTGCTGTGATCAACGAGGACGGCATCATCTGCCACCTGCTGGTGGACGCCGCCTGCGAGACCGAGGGCATCGGTCAGCAGGTGATGGATCCCGCCTTCCTGACCCAGTTCCTGGGCAAGTCCCTGCCGCTGACCATGGGCACGGATGTGGACGCCATTGCCGGCGCGACCATCTCCTCCCAGGCGGTCGTGGATGCGCTGAACCTGCTGAGTACCCAGTTTGACAACACCGTCAACCCGAGCACCATCATCAACCAGCGCTCCGTCGTCCACGAGGTGTACTACGTCCTCTCCGGCGAAGGCGAGAACAGCGGCGTGAAGGTGCTGGTTGGCCTCGATCCCAACGGCGTGATCACCACCCTGCGCATCGACGCTGAGGGTGAAAATGATGGCCAGGGCGTGCTGGATCCTTCCTTCCGCAGCCAGTTCATCGGCAGGTCCCTGCCGCTGGAGCTGGGCACGGACGTGGAGGCTGCCACCGGCTCTGCCGCTGAATCTCAGGTCGTGGTGGATACCCTGAACCGGCTGGCCGATTGATCCCTGTTATGCAAGCGCCCCACCGGCGCTGACCGGCGCGCCTGTTAATCATGCAGGCGCGTCTTCTTATCTTCCTGCCCTGCGCAGGAGCCGCTGATGAACGCAACGAGGAGGTATCCCGCTGTGACCCAGAAGAACAATACCGCCAAGAACGTGCAGATCGTGATCCTGCTGGTTCTGCTGGTGGCCGCCTGTACGCTGGCTTTCCTCGCGCTCAACCGCGCGTGGGAGGCGGAGGAGCTGCTGGCGGACGTGGAGAAGCAGAACACCCAGCTCCAGCGTGACACGCTCGCCGCCCAGACCGCCGCCGCCGATGCGGAGGCCGCGATGGAGGAGGCGCTGGCCGCCCGCGACGCGGCGCTGCAGCAGGTGGATCCGCTGCAGACCGCCAACGGCGAGCTGACGGCTTCGGTCGACGACCTGACCGGCAAGCTGGCCGAAACGGAGAGCGCCCTGGCCGCCTCGGTGGAGGAGGCGCGCGGCTTGTCGGAGGACAAGCGCAGCCTGGAGTCCACCGTCGCGGACCTGACCAACCGTCTGGACGTGACGAGCATTGCCCTTTCCACCGCCCAGAGCAACGTGGAAAGCCTGACGACCCTCAACGCTTCCCTCAACACGACGGTGAAGGAGCTGACGGCGCTGCGGGATTCCCTGAGCGCGTCGCTGGCGGCTGCGGAGGCGAACGTGACCGCCCTGACCGGCGAGAATGCGTCCCTGAAGGCGGAGATCGCCACGATGAGCGCCGCCATCACGAGCCTGAACACGGAGCTTGCCGCCGTGCAGGCCAGCCTCTCCGCAGCGGAAGCGAGCAACGCCGAGCTGACGGCGGAGAACGCCGACCTGAGCGCCCGCGTTGCCTCGGCCACCGCCGCGGTCAACGAGGTGCGCGCCCTGCTGGAGGCGCTGATGTCCAGCATGCAGAACCAGCCCTGATCCCTGACCGACCAGACAAGGAGATGACTGCTTTATGACATTCCTCCGCCGCCACGCGATGCTGCTTCTGGCGCTGCTGACGAGCATCATGCTTGCCCTCGTTCCCGCTGCGGGCATGGCAAGCGACTACACC
This sequence comes from Clostridiales bacterium, assembly GCA_015056155.1. GTDB lineage: Bacteria > Bacillota > Clostridia > Christensenellales > Aristaeellaceae > UBA11524. The sequence goes on along the minus strand of SVGU01000050.1, from coordinate 8,038 downwards.
ATCGGCGAAATGGGCGACGCGCTGCGGGAGGCACAGGCTGCCTTCGACGCAGCGGACGAAGCCTACGACGCGCTGTGCGAAGAGGTCTTCGAGCTGAACGAGCGCTACGAGAAGGGCTCGGAATCCGAGAAGATCAAGGTGCAGGACGCCCTGCTGGAGGCGATGATCGGCGAGGAGGAGGCCTATGCCGTCCTCGACGAGTGCACCGCTGATCTGGAGGCGCTGAAGACCATCCATGACGGCATGGTCAAGGATTCCCGCATCAAGGAGAAGAAGCTCTCTGCCAAGGGATATGACAGCAAGCTGACCATCCACGTCTGGCTGGATGACGAAAGCGTGATCTGGGATGTTGCGGTCGATGTGGACGGCAACGAGAAGGATATGGCCGTCGGCGAGGATTCGTTCCTCGTGCAGTTCATTGGCCGTCAGCTGCCCCTGACGACGGACAAGAAGGATGAGGAATGCATCATCCTTCTCTCCGACGCGAAGAAGACCTCGCAGGCCGTGGTGGACGCGCTCAACACCCTGGCGAAGAAGGACAGCGGCGCGAAGAAGAGCCAGCCCGCCGGCCCCATCATCGAGCCGCAGGCCATCGCGGACTACATCTTCGAATACGGAAGGCTGCCGGATAACTTCATCACCAAGAAGGAAGCGCAGAAGCTTGGCTGGGACAGCAGCTGGAACTACGTCAGCGACGTCGCGCCGGGCATGTCCATCGGCGGCGACCGCTTCGGCAACTACGAAGGCCGCCTGCCGGAAAAGAAGGGCCGCCAGTGGTACGAGGCCGACTGCTACTACACCAAGGGCAAGCGCAACGCCCACCGCATCCTCTATTCCAACGACGGTCTGGTGTACTACACCGACGACCACTATGAGACCTTCACGCAGATGTTCCCGTCCGGTAAGTAAAGCAAGCAGATGAAAAGGAGGAATCCCATTATGTCCCGCAAGAATGCCCCTGCCAAGAAGAATGTGCCCGCCAAGAAGGCTGTCAATCTTTCCGGTCTGACCAAGTACCTGCCGGTGCTGGTGCTCCTGGTCGGTCTGGTGATCATGACGGTCTGCTTCTTCAACGTCAATGCCCGTCTGAACGCTGTCAACGGCCAGCTGGCCCAATCCCAGTCCGCGCTCGCTGCTGCCAATGCACAGCTGACCGCGCTGGGCGAGAAGCCCGCTGAGGCGCCCGTGGTGGTCGTGGATACCTCCAGCGCCGATGCCGCTGCGGCGGAGATCGCCCGTCTGCAGGTCGAGCTGGAATCCACCGCCGGTCAGCTGGCGGAGAAGGTCGCCGAATATGAGGTGGCTCAGGCTGTCAACGCCGACCTGACCCAGCAGCTGGAGGCTGCGCAGACCACCATCGCCGAACAGCAGGTGCAGCTGGATATCGCCAACACCGCGCTGATCGAGGCCATGGAGTACCTCGCGCAGATCGGTCAGGAAGCTGAATAATCCGGATATGTATGACGAATCCCCCTGGCAAGTAAGATTGCCGGGGGGATTTCTGTCGTACTTCCAACAAGCGCGCGAATGCAGCCGCAAAGGCTCCGCACAGCCGCATCGCGCAAAGGGTCAAGGGATGAAATCCCTTGCGGGGTCCAGGGGCGGCGCCCCTGGCGTTCCTCCGATCAATACACGTACATAGCCGTAAAAGCCCCACGCATCAGTCTTCTATTGGAGTATGCTGGTCTACCAGCGTGTAGGTGTAGGCGTCGTATACGATCGTCCAGTTCTGGCGGTTTTCTGCCTGGAGGGTGATCTGGTTGCCCTCCGGCATGCAAGACGCCGGGAACAGACCGTGAATGCGGTGCCGGCGGTCTCCGTTTGCGTCCCGGACGGTGCCGGAATACTTCGTCTGGTCCACGGTGCAGCGGCGGTTTCCCTCTGCATCCACGATCACCCAGGCAGGGCCGGTCATCCAGACGTCCTCTGTTGCGTCGTCGGACATGTTCAGCTGGATGGTGATGGCCATGTATTCGTCGTCATAGGGGGCGATGCTGATGAAATCAATGGCCCCGATATAGCCTGCGATGTCGTGGGCGTCTTCCGCGATGCTGGACAGATGCGGCCGGTCGGCGGGAATGGCGAAGTAGGAGCCAGCGGATGCGCCGCGATTGCTGAGTCATTCGCCGCCTGCCTGTACGTCGAACTCCCAGAGCTTCATGCTCATCTGGGCTGATTCCATCCGGCTCTCCGCAAAGGCCATATTGGGCTTGTAGCCGGTCTGCAGAACGATCTGCAGGGAACCATTCTCGGTCAGGGTATATTCCGCTTCCTGCAAACCGTCGTATTGATCCTGACTCCAATAGGCGAGGGTGGAGGTCATGTTGACGGAATACTGCTTCAGGAGCACCACAAAGTCAAAGCCGTGCGCTTTGGCGTAGTCCAGAACGGTGACGTCGCCGTAAGCAGGGTCCTTCATGGCGTCCTGCATGGTGGTGGCGCTCAGGTCGATTTCCGTGGTATCAATGGAGTCCAGGTGGCCGATGTACCGGTGGGAACGTTCGATGTTGGTTTCCGGCGCGGGCACCACCATGGTATTTTCCTTCAGCGGCGTCAGCGAGACAGCCAGATAGAGTGTCCCGTCCTCATACAGGGCTTCGGTCATGGCTGCATCGACCAGATCATATTCGGCGTGGAGGGTGGGCTCGGGCAGGGACTGCAGGGACAGCAGCTGCTCGTCCGAGGCGGTTTTGCCACGGTCCTGCAGGAATCTGAGAATGCCCCACTGCCCGTCTGCCGCCGCCGTCACCGCCAGCAGCATCACCGTCAGCACCAGTACAAGGCCAATATTGATCTTCTTCTTCACAGGTTGTTCCTCCTTGCATTCAAGCTCTGTCAGCGTTTGCCGGATGCACAGGCGGAAGCTGTCTTCGGGTTCGCCGAAGTCCCTGCGGAAGTCCTCTGCGGTCTTCATCCTTCAAACACCTCCTCATTCAGTATCGCTTTGAGCGCTTTGCGGCCCCGGGACAGCTAGGTTTTCACTGTTCCCTGCGGGACGCGCAGAATCAGAGCCACCTCCGCAACGCTGTATCCCTCCAGATAGTGCAGCAGGATCGGTACGCGGTAGCGCTCCTCCAGACGGAGCAGCGCCGCCTTCAGCGAGCCCTCTGCCGGACTGTTCTGTACCGCGGGAACCTCTGCTGCGGGCAGGGTGCGGGTCATGCGCCGCTGTATGGTGTGGCATTCGTTGAGCAGAATGCGGATCACCCAGGTTTGCAGGTAACGCTCATCCCGCAGCCGGTGACGCTTTTCCCAGGCTTTGCGCAGGCATTCCTGTACAGCATCCTCCCGGTCGGCCTGCTGGCCAAGCTGCGTGGCGGAGACCCTGTACAGGGTGTCCGTCATGCCCACGATGGCCTTGGAGAATTCCTCGTTTTTCACGTCGATGGCTCCTTTGTTGTCCTGAACTGCAGTCATCTGTTAGACGTTTTTGCAGCCCGCCAGGTTTCATCGGAGGAAAAAAGAGCACCCGGCGCAAAAATGCCGGATGCCCGTCTGCGTATATGATGAACTGATCTGCGGGGAGAAGTGGTGCGTTCCCACGATAAGCACGCGAATGCAGCCGAAAAGAACCCGCGCAGCCGCATCGCGCAAAGGGTCAAGGGACGAAGTCCCTTGCGGGGTCCAGGGGCGGCGCCCCTGGTTACTCTTCGGGCCAGAACAGCTCGTCCAGTGTCTTGTCCAGGGCCTTGCAGATGGCGATGCATAGCTTGAGGGTCGGGTTGTAGGAGCCGGATTCGATCAGGCCAATGGTCTGCCGCGTCACGCCTAGGAGCTCCGCCAGCTGCTCCTGGCTCAGGTCCTTTTCGATCCGTGCGATCTTCATGCGTTTATTCTTCATTGCCGGCAGCCTCCTCCGCAGCAGCGACGGCCTTGTCCGCCGCCTTTTCGCTCCGGTCGATCATCCAGCGCATCGGCCAGTAGAACATCAACCCCCAGAATGCGCTCATGGCGATGACCTCCAGCAGGCCGGAGAGCTGGAAGGCGCCGTCCACGAAACAGTCGGGGCCGCCCATGATGATCCCGAAGAACGCAGCGCCGAGGATGGTGCCCTTCAGCAGCCGGATTCGCCCGTCCTTTTTCGCCTTCTCGCCGCCCCAGACCATCAGGCCCTTCCGGGTGCTCTGTACTGTGAAATACACCGCCGGTACGCCCCATACCAGCAGGAACGGCGCGTACCACAGGATGTTCGCCTCGTCCATGAGTACCAACAGGAACTCGCCCACGCACAGCATCCAGAACATCGTCATGAACAGCTTCGCCAGCCCGGCATCCTCGATTTCCTTCAGCGCCTCGTCCTTTGCACCCCACAGGCCCTTCACGCTGCGCAGGAGGATCATGCCGCCAAGGCCCACCGCTGCGACTGCGATATCCAGCACGCACACGCCCAGCGGAGCGCCCATCGTCAGCTTTGCCGCCAGCACGCCCGCCTGCAGGATCAGCATCAGCCAGAATGCATTGGCTGCCAGTCGGTTCGTTTCCCGTGTGATCCGCTCATCCTTGATTTTCATCCTTCATTCCTCCATACCTGTGTGTAGGTTCAGGATCGGCTCCTGATGAGAGCAGTATAGCACATCGAATTACAAAATGCAAGATATAATTTGCATTCTGAATAATAAAAAGTGCAGAAGGAATGGTAAAAAGTGCATAGGACGGAAAAAGGAGCAGGCGAGGGCAGGAAAACACCGGGCGGTGGGGAAAACAGACCGGCAGGGAGCAGGGATTCCCTGCTAAAAATTTAACTTTTCGCAAGCAAAAGCAGCGGAAATGCGGCTTACCCCCTTGCAAAAAGAGCCAAAACCGGGTACAATAATGGATGGGAATGATACCCGCGAACGATTAAGGAGGTAATTCCAATGGCTGTTAAGGTTGCTATTAATGGTTTCGGCCGCATCGGCCGTCTGGCTTTCCGTCAGATGTTCGGCGCTGAGGGCTACGAGGTTGTCGCGATCAACGACCTGACCTCCCCCAAGATGCTGGCTCACCTGCTGAAGTATGACTCCGCCCAGAAGGGCTACTGCGGCGTGATCGGCGAAGGCCTGCACACCGTCGAGGCTACCGACGATTCCATCATCGTCGATGGCAAGGAGATCAAGATCTACGCCGAGAAGGACGCTGCGAACTGCCCCTGGGCTGCCCTGAACGTGGACGTCGTGCTGGAGTGCACCGGCTTCTACTGCTCCAAGGAGAAGTCCATGGCCCACATCAACGCTGGCGCCAAGAAGGTCGTCATCTCCGCTCCCGCCGGCAACGACCTGAAGACCGTTGTTTACAACGTCAACAACGAGATCCTGGCCGCTGACGACCAGATCATCTCCGCTGCTTCCTGCACCACCAACTGCCTGGCTCCCATGGCCAAGGCTCTGAACGATGCGTTCCCCGTTGTGAGCGGCATCATGACCACTGTGCACGCCTACACCGGCGACCAGATGATCCTGGACGGCCCCCACCGCAAGGGCGACCTGCGTCGTGCCCGCGCTGGCGCGCAGAACATCGTTCCCAACAGCACCGGCGCTGCCAAGGCCATCGGCCTGGTCATCCCCGAGCTGAACAAGAAGCTGATCGGCTCCGCTCAGCGCGTGCCCGTCTGCACCGGCTCCACCACCATCCTGGTGGCTGTTGTCAAGGGCGAGAACGTGACCGTTGAGGCGATCAACGAGGCCATGAAGGCTCAGGCTTCCGAGTCCTTCGGCTACTGCGACGAGCCCATCGTGTCCTCCGACGTGATCGGCATGAAGTACGGCTCCCTGTTCGACGCCACCCAGACCATGGTCGCCAAGGTCGACGACAACACCTGGCAGGTGCAGGTCGTGTCCTGGTACGACAACGAGAACAGCTACACCTCTCAGATGGTCCGCACCATCAAGTACTTCGCTGAGCTGTAATTCAGGAATTACAAGGCTTTGCGAGGACTGAGCTGTTGAGGCGAGGTTCTCCAGGTACGTAAAATGTTGAAATAGGCCTGTAAGCCTACAAAACTTTGTGGCTCTCAGGTACGATAAACATTTACCCCCTTTTTCCAACTGTAAACAGGCGGAAAAAGGGGGTTTTTGTATGCACTTTTCTGATGCTATTACTGAGTACTGTTTCGACTGTAAGGTGAGGAAGCTGTCGCCCAAGTCCATCAGCAATTACCAGAAGCAACTGAAGTATTTGCAATGACATTGGAACCTGCCTGTATGAGTTCAGAAGGCACATCACAGCCTTACAGGAGGCACACTACAAGTCAGAGCATCCAATACAAGAATTAGGCATAATCAAAATCCTCCTTATTATTCGTTTTCAGTCATTCGTAGTAGAATCAAACAGGTAGGTCGCAAGGGTACTTCAGCAACAGGGAGGACAACTCCCAAGCATGTCAGCATCACCTCCTTTCTGTAGTTTTGAGCCAGTATTAAGCACTAAGACACTTGTCAATAGCTCGCGACTTCATGTCAGCCAGCATCAATGCAAAGTCATAGTCCATAGGCTCAGAGAAGCCAACAGCAGTGGGTTCTGCTCCCATCTTGGCAAACTCATCCTTCAGGTTTTCCAGAATCATTTCGCAGCTCAGAGAAGCATCATAGGCAGACACAATTATTCGCATTGCGCTTAGGAGCATTGATGTCAAGGATGTGGAAGAAGGTATTCATAGTGGTCATCATAGTAGTTCCTCACTTTCATTTCTCTTGGTGTTTTCAAGGTTTCTGAGGTTTGCTTCCCTCAACCTTGTGACTGCATTTCTTAGGTGTTTAGGTCTCTTGTGTTCCCTTCACCTTACATATACATTATACTTCATGCCTCTGACGAATCAGTCGTTCTACGCACACACCAAATTATTCCATTTTAATATATGTAAGATGATCGACAGAAACAGAAAGCACCTTTCCCCATGTAATTCCCATGAGCGAAAGATGCTTAAAAGATGTTAGTTTGTTGTTGGAAAGATGTATGAGAGATGAAAAGAAGATGATAAAAGATATATGAAAGATGTCTCTATCCAGGTTCTCTTTGAAGGGCTAATTAAGTTTTACAGGGGCTTCCTTTTACGAAATCACAAAATCGCTTGAAATCAGCTTTTCAGGTATGATAAACTATGAATGCAGTCCTGTAAACTGTTTGGACTCAGGTAAGGTAAACTGTGTAAAAAATGACATCAACATTGTACCTCTCAAAAGTGGAGAAAAGTCAGTTGACAGGCCACTTTGGGGCCTGTCAACAGGTCGTGTCCTGGTACGACAACGAAAATTCCTACACCTCTCAGATGGTTCGCACCATCAAGTACTTCGCTGAGCTGTAATTCAGTTTTGCAAGTATAAAAATGTAAATAGCATTTCCCCCTCTTCCCATAAGGAAGAGGGGTTTTCACATAGAATAACCTATGCTATAATAAAGAAAATTATCCATCCGGAGGATGATATGCGCATCAAGTATTACGGAACAGGGGATGGCTACGGCATCCCGGAACCCTTTTGCTCCTGTCGGCTGTGCAGCTACGCCCGGGAGCACCGGGGAAAAGATCTGCGCACCCGCTCCCAGGCAGTCATTGATGACATCATGATCGATTGCCCCAAGGATCTTTTGGCCCATGAAATCTTCTATGGGCTGGATATGCGGAAGCATCGCCATATTTTGATCACCCACGCCCATGGCGATCATTACGACGCCGGCGATATGTGCTCCCGTTATCAGGATGAAGGGGAATGGCATCTTTATCTGCCTTCCGAAACGGCGAAGAAGGAAAAGGCGCGCATGGACGCCCTGCAGCAGCATAATACGAAAACGCCGCCCAATCGCTTTCCGGTGGTGCACGCCATGCCCCCCTTCTCCCCTGTGCAGATCGGAGAATATCGGGTGACCGCATTGCCTGCACTTCATTCGCCGGGGGTGGAAACCATGCTTTATATCGTGGAGCATCAGGGAAAATCCGTTTTCTGGATCCACGATTCCGGCCTGCTGACAGAAGAAACCGTTGCTTATCTGAAAACACTGGATCTTTGCTTTGATGCTGTTTCCATGGATTGCACCCTCAAGCGCGGCTCCTTCTTCACGCCTACGC
>SVGU01000155.1 GCA_015056155.1 Clostridiales bacterium | reverse complement strand
TCCCGTTCAACCAGCCCCTTGGCGGTGGCCGGGTCGGTCATCTGTTCGCAGATGGCCACCTTGTAGCCCTTCTCGATCAGTTTTTGCAGGTAGGTGTCCACTGCATGATAGGGCACGCCACACATGGGTGCCCGCTCGGAAAGGCCGCAATCCTTGCCCGTCAGCGTCAGCTCCAGCTCCCGGGAGACCAGCCTGGCGTCCTCAAAGAACATCTCATAGAAGTCCCCCAGACGGAAAAACAGAATCGTGTCTGGGTACTGCTCCTTGATGTTCAGGTATTGCTGCATCATCGGCGTCACGGGCATGGGATTCACCTCGCAAGTATGTGTTAATAAAGATCTCTGTAGCGGCTGTCCCAGGGCTGTCACAGTGGCGTCGCCTGCGCCGCCGCTACGGTATTATCAATGGCAGCCGGGGCACGACGCGCAGCTGCCGGAGCAGCCTTCCGGCTGCTGCATCTCGCCTGTGACGATGAACTGGAGCACCTGATTGATCTGGCCGATCAGGGCGTTGAATGCGTTGCGCGCGTCGGTCAGCGCCACGATGTCGTCCATCATCTGAAGCCGCTCCTGGGCCTCGTCCATCTCGTCGGAAATGCGCTTCAGCGCGCCGGGGTCGGGGTTTTCGGACTGCATCATGCTCTGCAGCTCCTGGCGCTTTTCAAGGTATTCCCCCATCGCCCTTGCCGCCTCTTCATTTTGCATCGCCTTGTCTTCGGCGGCCTTCATCTTCAGGTAGGCCTCGCTCTCCATCAGCGCCTGGCCCAGCTCCCGGGTCTTTTGAAATACTGCATCCATAATTATTCCTCCGGATTGATGATCCTGCCGCGCAGTGTATTGCGCCCGGCAGAGGTGATTTCCACGTCGACAAACTGTCCGATCAGCGAAGGCTCGCCCGCGAAGTTGACCATGTGCCCCCTGGGCGTCTTGCCGCCGACCCAACGGCTGTCCCGGGTGGAGACGGACTCCACCAGCACCCGTTCCCGCTTGCCCACCTGCGCCTCGAGCACCTCGAGGGCGATGGCCTGCTGCAGGTCGATCAGCCGCTGTATGCGCTCGCTCTTGACCGCGTAGGGCGTATCGTCCGGATAGCTCGCGGCTCTGGTGCCCTTGCGGGGCGAGTAGATGAAGGTATAGGCAGCGTCAAATCGCACCTGGCGCACCAGGGACATCGTCTCCTCAAACTGCTCGAGAGTCTCGCCTGGGAAGCCGACGATGATGTCGCTGGTCAGCCCGATATCCGGGCAGACGGCCCGCAGCCTGCGCACCAGATCCAGATAGTGTTCCCGGGTGTAGCTCCGGTTCATGCGCCTGAGGATCTCGTCGCTGCCCGCCTGTACCGGCAGGTGCAGCTGGGGCATCAGGTGCTTCAGCTCCCCGAAGGCGTGGATCAGCTCGTCGGACAGATCCTTGGGGTGGGAGGTCATGAAGCGGATGCGGGGTATCCCCAATCGGTCGATCCGCTGCAGCAGCTCCGCGAATTCTGCGCCGCCGCCGCGGTAGGAATTGACGTTCTGCCCCAGCAGCATAATCTCCTGGGCGCCCTCGTCCTGAAGCCGCACGCATTCGGCGATGACGGCCTCCGGCGTACGGGAGCGCTCCCGGCCCCGCACATAGGGCACGATGCAGTAGGTGCAGAAGTTGTTGCAGCCATACATGATGTTGACGAAGGCGTTGAAATGGTTCCTGCGCTTTTCGGGCATGCCCTCCACCACCTCGCCGTCGGTGTCGACGACCTCCACCACGGGGTGTTTTTCCGTCAGCACGCGATAGACGTACTCCGGCAGCCGGTACAGGTTGTGGGTGCCGTAGACCAGGTCGATGAAGGGATAGCGGGCCTTCATCATCGCGGCCATGCCCTTCTCCTGGGTCATGCAGCCGCCCACGCAGATCATCAGCTCCGGCTTGACCTTCTTCAATTCCTTCAGCCAGATCACGTTGCCCAGGGCCTTGTTCTCGGCGTTTTCCCGCACACAGCAGGTATTGTAGAGGATCAGGTCCGCATCCTCGCGCACAGGCGCGTGGAGCATGCCCATCTGCTCCAGCATGCCCGCGATGGATTCGGAATCCCGTTCGTTCATCTGGCAGCCCATGGAGACGATGTGGTAGCTGTGGGGGCGCTGATCCAGGCTGCTTACCAGCTTCATGAATTCCTGCTGGCGCAGCATCTCCGCCTGGGGTACAACCGGTCTTTCCTTCATTTGAGAACCTCGTTTCAGCGTTCACTTTGTATGGGTATGAAGCGATACGCCCCTTCCCCGTGCGCATCCGACGGTGACAATTCCAGCTTTCCGCCTTCGGGAAGGCCAATCTTCCTGATCCATCCGCAAACGGCAGGCGCTGCCTCCAACCGCAACGCCGTGGCGTCCCCGCCCCGCCTGCGCCGCCAGAGCTCGCGCACCGCCCTGCGCGCCGTGGCTTCGTGGGCAGGAACGACGCCATTTCCGTCGCAGGTCGGGCAGGTGTGGGTCAGCTGCCTGGAAAGGCTCTGCCTCGCACGCTTGCGGGTCAGTTCCACCAGTCCCAGGGCCGTGATGTCCACCACCCGGGTGCGGTTGAGATCATTCGCCGCGCATTCCCGAAGCACCGCCATCAGCGCCTCACGGTCGGCCTGACGGCGCATGTTGATGAAATCGACGACGACTGTGCCGCCGATGTCCCGCAGCCGAAGCTGGCGCATCAGTTCCCGGGCGGCCTCGCAGTTGGCCGCGAGGATCGTGTCGTCCGCGTCGCGCCTGCCGGTGTTCTTGCCGGTATTCACGTCCACGACGGTCAGGGCCTCGGTCTCCTCGATCACCAGCGACCCGCCGCTCTTCAGCCAGACATACTTTTC
>SVGU01000049.1 GCA_015056155.1 Clostridiales bacterium | reverse complement strand
ACTTCTGGTATGAGTCCTCCAAGATGATGCAGGCCCTGATGAAGGACCAGAAGAAGCGCCGCGACGACAAGATCAAGGAGCTGCGCGACTTCATCCAGCGCTTCAGCGCCAACAAGTCCAAGGCCAAGCAGGCGACCTCCCGCCGCAAGCTGCTGGATCAGCTGACCATCGAGCAGATGCCCGCTTCCTCCCGCCGCTACCCCTGGGTGCACTTCAATCCCGACCGCGAGGCCGGCAAGGACATCCTGAACGTGCAGAACGTCAGCTACACCCAGGACGGCGTGCAGCTGCTGAAGGATGTTTCCTTCCTGGTCACCAAGGGTCAGAAGATCGCCATCGTCGGCTCCAACGAGCAGGCGCAGACCGCCCTGTTCAAGATCCTCAACGAGGAGATCCAGCCCGACGCCGGCACCATCAAGTACGGCGTGACGATTTCGACCTCCTACTTCCCCAAGGATAACAGCGCCTTCTTCGACGGCTGCCCGCTGAACATGATCGACTGGTTCGCCCAGTACTGCCCTGACATGCTGGAATCCGACAAGCGCGACCTGCTGGGCCGCATGCTCTTCCGCGGCGACGACGTGTACAAGATGGTCAATGTCCTGTCCGGCGGCGAAAAGGTGCGCTGCATGCTCTCCCGCATGATGCTTTCCGGCGCGAACTTCCTCATGCTGGATCAGCCCACCAACCACCTGGACCTGGAGTCCATCACCGCGGTCAACAACGCGCTGATCAACTTCCCCGGCAACGTGATCTTCACCAGCCAGGACCATCAGTTCGTCACCACCATCGCCGACCGCATCATCGAGATCAAGGAAGACGGCACCATCGCCGACTACTACTGCAACTACGAGGAGTACCTCGAGAAGATCAGGAACGCGTAAGGGACATCGTCCCACTCACATCCCGGCGGGAGAGGACTTCGTCCCATTCTCTCTGCCGGGATTTTGCATTCAGGAGGATACTATGGAGATCATCCGCTACACCCGGGACCGCGTCGACGATGTGATCGACTTTGAAAACCGGCTGCGCGAGGAGGAGAACTTCTGGGGCTGGGAGATCGACGACGCCTACAAAGCCAGCGTTCGGCGCAGCTTTGATGATTCACGGTTTGACCACTCGCTCTCCCTATTGGCCTATATAGACGGCAAGGTCGTGGGGCGCATCGACTCGACCCTGATCTGCAGCCATTTTGACGGTTCGGTCAAGGCGTACCTCGACTGGCTCTGCGTGCTGAAGAGTCGCCGCCATCAGGGCGTGGCGCAGGCGCTGATGCAGGCGCTGCGCCGGGAGCTGCGTGCGCTCTATGGCGTGGATACGCTCATCGGCCTCATCGCCGGAAACCCCGGGGCGCAGCGCTTCTACCGTGCACTCCCCCATGCACAGATTCGCGACGAAGGCATCTGGATCGATTGCTAAAGGAGGTTTTTCCCATGTTCCGCGAATTGGCCCGCAAGAACAAGCAGCTCCCTCGAGAGTCCTGCATCGCCCAGCTGAAGAACGAGCGCCGCGGCGTCCTCAGCGTCATCGGCGACGACGGCTACCCCTACGGGAGCCCGATGAATCATTTCTACAACGAAGAGGACGGCTGCCTCTACTTCCACTGCGGCCGCGCCGGACACCGGCTGGATGCGCTGCGCCGCTGCGGCAAGGTCTCCTACTGCGTGATGGACAAGGGCGTCAGGCCCGAGGGCGCATGGGCCTACGACGTGCAGAGCGTGATCGTCTTCGGCCGGGTGGAGATCATCGACGACTGGGACCTGATGGTCGATATTACCACGCGCCTCAGCCGCCAGTTCCCCTGCGGCGAGGAGTACATCCGGAAGGAGATCGCCCAGTCCGGCAAGGGCACGCTCCTGCTCAGGCTCACGCCGGAGCACATCTGCGGCAAGCGCATAAACGAGTCCTGACCCCCCGCCGCAAATTTCCATCCAGTTTTTTTGCAAAAACCGGTTTCACTCCGTCCCATGTGTGGTATCATCATAGCGTAAACAAACACAACACCACCAACAAGGAGGTTTACCACAATGAAGCATGTATGTGACGTTTGCGGCTGGGTTTATGACGAGGCGGAAGGCTACCCCGAGGGCGGCATCGCTCCCGGCACGAAGTTCGAAGACCTGCCCGAAGATTTCGAGTGCCCCCTGTGCGGCGTGGGCAAGGACCAGTTCAGCCAGGAATAACCGATCCCATGAAGTTTCCCAATGAGGAGTGAGTCCAATGCACATTCTTGACGATGTCCGCTATGTCGGCGTAAACGACCATCAGGTCGACCTGTTCGAAGGCCTGTATCCTGTCCCGGACGGCATGTCCTACAACTCCTATGTGATCCTCGATGAGAAGATCGCGGTGCTTGACCCGGTCGATCAGCATTTCGGCGACGCGTGGCTGCAAAACGTTCGCGGGGCGCTGGATGGCCGTCAGCCCGATTACCTCATCGTGCACCACATGGAGCCCGACCATTCCGCCAACCTCGCCCGCTTCGTGGACGAGTTCCCCGGCGTCACGGTGGTCGCGTCGGACAAGGCGTTCACGATGATGAAGGCCTACTTCGGCAAGGACTACGCCAGCCAGCGCCGCATCGTCAGGGAGGGCGACGAGCTCCCGCTGGGCCGGCACACCCTGACCTTCATCGCCGCGCCGATGGTGCACTGGCCGGAGGTCATGATGAGCTACGACGCCGCCACGGGCACGCTGTTCTCCGCCGACGGCTTCGGCAGGTTCGGCGCGCTGGACGTGGAACAGAAGTGGAGTTGCGAAGCCCGCCGGTACTATTTCGGCATCGTCGGAAAGTACGGCGTGCAGGTGCAATCGGTGCTGAAGAAGGCCGCGGCGCTGAAGCTCGACCGCATCTGCCCGCTCCACGGCCCCGTGCTGGAGGGCGGCATGCTGCAGGAGGCCCTGCGGCTGTACCAGCTCTGGTCATCCTACAGCGTGGAGAGCGAGGGCGTGGCGATCGCCTACGCGTCCATCTACGGTCACACGAAGGAAGCCGCGCTGCAGCTGCAGCAGGAACTGGAGGCACGTGGCTGCAAGACTGCCATCCATGACCTGTGCCGCTGCGACGTGTACGAGACCGTGGAGGACGCCTTCCGCTACGGCAAGCTGGTGCTGGCGTCCGTCACCTACAACGCGGACATCCTGCCGCCCATGCGGGCCCTCCTGCATCACCTGACCGCCCGCGGCTACCAGAACCGCCAGGTCGCGCTAATCGAGAGCGGTTCGTGGGCGCCCATGGCCGCCAAGGTCATGCGGGACCTGCTGACCCCCTGCAAGAACCTGACCATCCTGGACAATCCCGTTCGTATCCTCGGCGCAATGACCGACGACAACCGCGCCCAGCTCGCCGCCATGGCACAGGAGCTGGCCCGGTAAAAAACGACGACCACCCGGCCAGATCCATTCTGCCGGGTGGTCATTTTGTATGCGGCTACACAAGGGTCTTCGACCCTTGACCCTTTTGGGGGTGTTTGTGGTCTGCTTCCTTGCGGGGGTCACGGCGCACGACAGGTGCGCCGCGACGCGCTCATGCAGCAACGATCGCCGGAGCTGCCCTGTCCTCCTCACAAGGGTCTTCGACCCTTGACCCTTTTTAGGGTGTTTGTGGTCTGCTTCCTTGCGGGGGTCACGGCGCACGACAGGTGCGCCGCGACGCGCTCGTGCAGCAACGATTGCCAGAGCTGCCCCGTCCTCCTCACGCCTCTTTGACAAACACCTGCACGCCCATCGGCGTGAGCTCGCCCGTCCATTCTGCGCCGTCCCATGTGCGGAAGCCGGCGGGGAGGTCTGCGTGCGCGGGGTGGTCGTTGTGGTTCAGGAGGAAGAGGTAGGTGCGGCCGTCCTTCACGCGGCGGACTGCCTCCACGCCGTGGGGCGTCTCCATCAGCGGGCTGAGGTGCGCATCGGCCAGCAGCTGCGCGGTGATCCGGTCGGCCAGTTCGTCGCCGGGGGTCGTGCCGACATAATAGGCCGCGCCCTGCCCGAAGGCGTTGCGGGTGACGGCCGGCGTTCCGGCATAGAAATCATGCCCGTAGGTCGCCAGGGTCTCCGCCGTGGTCGTCTCCACGATGTCGCACCAGTGGCGGCTGCTGTACGCTTCGCCCTCCTGAGCGCCCCACAGGACCTTGCCCTCCGCATCCCGCAGGCAGTCATACTCCGCCAGCGCCAGACCGCACAGGTCGTCCACCATGCAGGGCACCGCGCCCTCCGTATGGCAGAGGTTCGTCGCGTCCTTCACGCCGCTGCGCCACGTCAGCAGCAGGCGGCCGCCGCGCTGCACATAGGCGCGCAGCTTCTCCGCCATTTCCGGCGTCATCAGGAACTGCAACGGCGCGATCAGCACCTTGTAATCCGCCCAGTCGTGGTGCTCGCCGACGAAGTCGACCGGCACGTTCGCCCGGTGCAGCGCCTTGTAGTACGCAGCGAGGTGCTGGATGTAGCTGTGCTGGGGATGGTGGGGCTGGATCTGGAAGGCATACTCCTGCTCATAGGAGCGGAGGATCGCCACCTCCGCCTTCGGCCCCGCGCCGCTGATCTCCCGCAGGAGGGGCGCATACTGCTTCATGAACGCGGCGACCTCCCGGAAATAGCGGCCGGGCACGCCGTTGTGGGGCAGCAGGCCATGCCAGTACTGCTCCGTGCCCATCGCGCAGGAGCGCCAGCGGAAGAACACGATCGTGTCCGCGCCGTGGGCCACGCACTGCATCGCCCACAGCCCGAGCTGCCCCGGGCGGGGCGTGCGGCCGAGGATCTCCCAGCCGGTGATGCCGCTCTGCTGCTCCATGATCCAGAAGGACTTCTGCTTCACCGCGCGGATGAAGTCCAGCTCCGCCGCGTGCCAGTCGGCGCGGTATTCATTGTGGCGCGCGTGGAAGTGGCCGCCGGGATACTGGTCGTGGGAGGCGAAGTCCAGCTGCTCGCCCAGCTTGTAATAGCTCGGCTTGGAGGAGAAGCCCATCAGGTTGTGGGTGATCCACTTGTCCGGCGCGGCCTTGCGCAGGATATCCGCCTGGAACTGGTGGAACTCGCACACCAGATCGGACGTGAAACGCCGCCAGTCCAGATCCTGCGAGGGATTCTGCCCCCACGCGGCGGTGATCTTCGGCGCATGGATGTGCTCAAAGTCCGGGTACCCCTGGCTCCAGAAGGCCGTGCCCCACGCGCGGTTGAGCTCTTCGATCGTGCCGTACTTTTCCTTCAGCCACCTGCGGAAGCGCTTCTCGCAGCTCGGGCAGTAGCACAGATCGCCGTGGCTGTTGCCCAGCTCGTTGTCCACCTGCCAGCCCATGACGTGGGGATTGTCCGCATAATGCGCGGCGAAGGCCGTCACGTAGCGGCGGATATGCTCGCGGTAGACCGGGTTGGACTGGCAGTCGTGATGCCGTCCGCCGAAGAAGCGCTGATGCCCGTGCCAGTTGGTGGGCTGAATCTCCGGGTTCTGCTCGATGATCCACGCCGGCGGCGCAGCGGTGGGCGTGCCGAGGATCACGTCGATGCCCTCGCGGCCGAGGATGGCGATGGCCTCATCGAGCGTCTCAAAGTGGAACTCGCCCGCGCTGGGCTCGAACATCGCCCAGGAAAACTCGCCCATGCGGACGACCTCGATGCCCATCTCGCGCATCATTTTCGCGTCGGTCGCCCAGCGCTCCCGGGGCCAGTGCTCCGGATAATAGTCAACGCCGAAGGTGTAGTGCTTCATGCTTTTTTCCTCCCTGTATGGAGCGTGTTGGTATCCTCATTGTAGCATAACCCCGGCGCGCCGTAAAGCGATATTTCGGGCAGGAAAACGCTGCTTTCAGCTCCCTGCCCTTGCGCGGACCCGCACCGCATGCTACCATAGAACCATCGAAAGGAGGAATCCCATGCACCGCCGACATTTCCTGGCCGCGAAGGGCCGCTACTGCTGCGAATGGACCTGCACGCACTGCGGCCGCCGCAGCCGCGAGCGGGGCGAGGTGCGCGCCGCCGACCACATCCGCATCAACCAGTTCACCGACAACCTCCATGATGAGGTGAACCTCTCGGGCGAGCTGGCGCAGGAGAAGGCGCGCCGGCGGCTCTTCCGCCTGCAGGAGGCCGTGAACGACATGCACTGGCTGGCAGGGCTCCGCGTCTCCGGGCTGTGCCGGAAATGCGGGCGGCGGCAGTTCTGGTCGCCCCTGCTGCGCCATTTGCTGTCATCAGCGCTCGCCCTGGCATGCTTCGCGGGGCTCATGTGGCTGGCGGGCCCTCCCGCCGCAGCGTCGCAGTGGTTCGCCTGCCTGGCCGCCTCCGCCGCCATAGCGCTGCTGACCGAAGGAACCGCGCTGCTGCTCATCCGCCGCCGTCTGGAGCGCCTGCCCGACCCGGAGGCCGCGCCGAGGATCCGCGAGCTGTTCCCTTCGGGCTGACCGTCCGCTCACCCCTCCGGCGTGTGCTCCGACCAGAGCCGCGCCGCCTGCTCCTGATCCGCCTCAATGAACCACATCGGCTCGTCGTGGAACAGGTACACCCGCTGCTCGCCGATCCGGCACACATACCGCGTCCCCTGCCCCCCCGCCTTGAGCGCGGGGGCTTCTCTTTCGTCCTCCACCGCGTCGATCAGCACGGCGGGGCCGTCCTCCGTGCGGAACATCAGCGGGCGGATATGCCCGTTCAGCAGATGATCCGCGCGCACCTTGACATAATGCTTGCAGGGCGATTGACGCTGCATCCTGATCCCTCCTCAATTTCCTGTCTCCCTTTTTCGCCGCTCAGCCGCTGAAGAACGGCACCGGATGGATCGTGTGATCCTCCACCGGGTTGATCTCCGCAAAGCCGCGGTCCGTCAGCACCACGCCCCGCTGCACCACCTGATGGCCGAAGCGGCGGCGGAGATCGTCGATAGAACGCTCCATGTTCTCCATCGCCACCCGCCGCTCCTCGTCGCCCATGAAATCCAGCTGGATGGGCGCGTCGTCCAGCGTCAGGTGGGAGCAGCTGATCCCCACGCTCCGGTAGGGCATCCCCTGCAGGAACCGCTCGCTGAACAGCTGCATCGCCATTCCCGCGATCTCGTCGGTCAGGTTGGTGGGCTTGCGCAGCATCCGCTGGTGCGAGCCGGTCGTGAGCTCGGTCGTGCGGGCGGAGATCGTCACGCACCGCGCCCGGAAGCCCTCCTGCCGCAGCCGCGCCGCCACGGACTCCGCCAGCAGGTAGTAGATGCACCGCGCATCCTCCGCCGAGCGGATGTCATGGGGCGGCGTGGTGCTGTTGCCCACGGACTTGATCGCCGCGCGGAAATCCACGGGCATCACCGGCGACTCATCCAGCCCGTTGGCATACGCCTTGAGCAGCAGGCCGTTCTTTCCCAGGCAATACTGGACGACCGCCGTATCCAGCCGGGCGAGGTCGCCGATGGTCCGCACGTTCATCCGCGCCAGGCGCCGCCGGGTGCTGGGGCCGACGTAGAGCAGATCCCCCGCCGGAAGCTGCCAGATCTGCTCCCGGAAGCCCTCCGGCCGGATGACCGTCACGGCGTCGGGCTTCTTCATGTCGCTGCCCAGCTTGGCGAAGATCTTGTTGAAGGACACGCCCACGGACACCGTCACGCCCAGCTCATCCCGGACCCGGCAGCGGATCTCGTGGGCGATGCGCTCCCCGTCCGCGATGGTCACGCCGGGGTTGGTCAGGTCGATCCACGCCTCGTCCAGCCCGAAGGACTCCACCCGGTCGGAGTATTGCTCATACAGCCGCCGCATCTTCTTGCCGAAGCGAACATACAGCGGATAATCCGGCGGCACGCAGACCAGCTCCGGACATTTCTGCTTCGCCTGCCAGATCGCCTCACCCGTCTTGATCCCGAAGGCCTTGGCCTTCGGGTTCTTGGTGAGGATGATGCCATGCCGCGCTTCGACGCTGCCGCCCACCGCCACGGGCTTGTCCCGGATGGACGGGTCGTACAGCATCTCCACCGACGCATAAAAGCTGTTGGCGTCGCAGTGCAGGATCACACGGGACACAGCGCCTTCTCACCTCACTCGCAAGAGAACATTTATTCGCCGTTATTATACACGCGAACATTCGTTTCTGTCAAGCAGGGAATTGCAGCCAAAGGGGCGGGGGGGGGACGCTCCCTCAGTCTTCGCTGCGCTCAGACAGCTCCCTCGGGGAGGGAGCCTTGGTCTTTGCCGTGACTTATCTGCTTTTTTGCCGCCTGTTCCCTGTTGCCGCAAAGGCGTGCGCCGCCAAAAGGCTCCCTCCCCGAGGGAGCTGTCGCCGTCAGGCGACTGAGGGAGTGCACGCAGGCAGCACAAAGGACGAGCCGCAAAGCAACGAACGGCGATCCGCACATATCGCTATGGCCCGGCGGTGGTGGGGGATGCTCCCTCAGTCTTCGCTGCGCTCAGACAGCTCCCTCAGGGAGGGAGCCTTGGTCGTTATCGCTGCTTGTCTGCTTTTCCGCCGCCGGTTCCCTGTTGCCGCAAAAGCGCACCGCCAAAAGGCTCCCTCCCCGAGGGAGCTGTCGCCGTCAGGCGACTGAGGGAGTACACCCACGCAACACAGGGGTCAAGCCGCAAAGTAACGAACGGCGATCCGCTCCCGCCCGCATGGCTCGCCGCGTTGGGGGACACTCCCTCAGTCTTCGCTGCGCTCAGACAGCTCCCTCGGGGAGGGAGTCTTGGTCGTTGCCGCCGCCTGTCTGCTTTTTTGCCGCCGGTTCCCTATTGCCGCAAAAGCGCACCGCCAAAAGGCTCCCTCCCCGAGGGAGCTGCCGCCGTCAGGCGACTGAGGGAGTGCACCCACGCAGCACAGGGGACAAGCCGCAAAGCCATGCTCCCCGCTCCGTGTCCCATTTCACCGCAACAAAAAAGCGGGCATCCGGCGTTCATCCGGATACCCGTGTATATACATGATGTCAGACTGATCGCCGCGCCGGCAGGGGCGTCCCCTCATTTTTCGATGGCCTTCCGCAGCGTATCTGCCGCCTCCTGCAGGATCAGGCGCATCTTCTCCTGATCAACCTTGCAGACCTCGCGGTCGTAGGTGTACAGGCCGTTGATCTCCTCCTCCACGTCGCTCAGCTGCGTGTAGACCACGCCGCACAGGCCTGCAGCGATGGCCGGGCAGACCATCTCGCCGTACATCAAGGCGATGGCGGCGGTCAGCTGCTCCTCGGTGTCGGTCTTGCCGTAGCCGTATTTGGCGTCCGGCTTGAACAGGTGCTCGGGGATCGCCCGGGCATAACCGCCGCATTCGCTCAGCAGCATCGGCCGCTCGCCGGGGTGCAGGCGCTTGTTGCGGAAGTACACATGGCGGCTGTCCACGTCCGTCTCCCTCGGCTCGAACCAGCCGGAGGCCACGTCGTAGAAGCGCGACGGGTCAATGCCGCGCAGCAGGTGATACAGCCGTTCGCCGTCGAACTGGCCCCAGCCCTCGTTGAAGATCGTGTAGGCCACGATGCACGGGTAGTTGTACAGATGGGCGACGGTCTCCTTCGCCTGCTGCTCGAAATAGCTCTTGCAGCGGCGGCTCAGGGGCAGGTGGGGCGTGTACTTCACGCCGATGGTCGGCAGCGCCGTGTCCATCAGCCACGAATAGGGGCCGTTGTTGACCATGTCCTGCATGACCAGCATGCCCAGCCGGTCGCAGGCATGATAAAAGCACTCCGGCTCAATCTTGACATGCTTGCGCAGCAGGTTGAAGCCCAGCGCCTTCATGCGCCGCACGTCCTGCTCATACCCCTCCGGCGATTCCGGCAGGAAGATCCCCTCGGGGAAATAGCCCTGATCCAGCACGCCGTTGAGGAACACCGGGCTGCCGTTGAGGCACACGCGCTGCACGCCGTTCGCGTCCGGCGCGATGGCCACCGTCCTCAGGGCAAAGTAGCTCTCCACCGTGTCCAGCCCAGCCGTGACGGTCACGTCGTACAGCACCGGGTCGTCCGGGGTCCACAGGCGGCGGTGCTCCTCGGGGATGTCGATGCGCCGGGGCTTGCCCGTCAGCACCCACGCCTCCCGCAGGATCTCCTCCCCGTCCAGCCGGACTGCCACCTCGCACCGGGGCGCATCGCTGTCCACCGACAGGTCGATGCCCGTCAGATCCGGGGTGATGCGCAGGCCGCGGATGTACTTTTCCGGCACCGCCTCCAGCCACACGGGCTGCCAGATCCCGCTCACGGGCGTGTACCACATGCCGCCGGGCGTGCGCGACTGCTTGCCGTAGGGCAGGTCCCGGTCCAGCCGGTCCACCGCGTCCACCGCCAGCAGGTTTTCCCCCGCCTCCAGCAGCTCCGTCACATCGGCGGAAAAGGGCAGATAGCCGCCCTCGTGGTAGACCGCGTGCCGGCCGTTGAGCGACACGCCCGCCAGCTGGTCCGCCGCGCCCACATGCAGCAGCACCCGCTGCCCCGCCGCGCAGAAGCCCTCCGGCAGGGTGAAGCGCGCCTCATAATGCAGCTTGTCGCCGATCTCGCCCTGATAGCCGCTGGCCGGGCTCTGGGGCGGGAAGGGCATCCGGATGGGCTGTCCGTCCAGCGTCCACGCCGCATCGCACAGGGAATAAAAGCTCTCCCGGCGCAGCTGCGGGCGCGGATAACAGGTATTCCATGCATTCATCGTCTGCTGTCCAATCCTTTCTGAATCAGCTCTTCCTCTATTGTAGCAGATGCGGCGCTCCGCGTCCACAGAGAAAACCCACTTTCATCACATTTTAATCTTCACAAAAGGTAGGTTTCGGGAGATTCCCCGGTATGCATTTCACCCGCGCGATCACCAATTTCTCCGCCCGCGCAGGGATTTTCCGTCTCCGGGTCGAAGGTTCCTGATATCCGCATGACAGGAGGTGTTCCCCCCATGATCTTTCAGAGCATTGATTTCCACAACGTCGCCGAGATCGTCCCGTATGAGGACGGCTTCCGGCTCTGGCGCGTCCCCCAGAGCGTCCGGGCGCTGGCGAATCCCCGGCTGAACGAGACCACCGCCGCCTACTCCACCGGCATCGAGCTGCGCTTCCGCATGGTCAGCGACCGGGTCACCATCCGCCTGCGCTCCGTTCCCATCGCGGAGGGGCAGATGGCCTATCTGTACTTCGGCTCCCTGCAGGGCGGCTGGCAGCAGTCCTCCTGGATCATCCGGGACGAGCCGACCGCCATCACCATCGCAAAGCCCGGCAACCTCGCCCAGATGCAGCAGATCTCCGCGCAGGCCCGTCTGCCCTTCTCCCCGGAGGTCGTCCGGCTCGTGCTGCCCTACGGCAACATCCTCTTCCTCGGCCTGGAGGGCGAGGTCGCACCGCCGGAGGACGGTATGCTCCCGAAAACCACCCTGATGTGCTACGGCTCCTCCATCACCCACGGCTCGCTGGCGCTGGCTTCTCCCTATACCTACCCCTTCCGGATCGCGCAGAAGCTGGGGACCGATTACCTCAACTGCGGCTTCGCAGGCACCGCCCACTGCGACCGCGCCATCGCGGAATGGCTCGTCTCCCGCAGGGACTGGCACTTCGCGACCCTGGAGATGGGCATCAACATGCTGGGCATGACGGAGGCGGAATTCGAGGAGCGCGTGGATACCTTCACCGGCATTTTCGCCGATGACGGCCGCCCGGTCTTCGCAACCTCCATCTTCCGCTTCAACGGCGACCACGCCGGCGAAGGCCCCTCCAAGGCGGATGTTTTCCGCGGCATCGTGCGCAAATATGCGTCGCGGCGCATGCACTTCATCGACGGTCTGGAGCTGCTGGAGCGCCCGGAGTTCATCTCGCAGGACATGGTGCATCCCTCGCTGGAGGGCATCGCTCAGATCGCCGATCGCTGGACGGATTTCATCCGCCCGCGCCTCCCGGAATCCCTCCTCTGACCCGCACAGCCGCAGGATACACCCCTGCGGCTTCAGTGTGTCGAAAAAGTGGCTGCGGCCACTTTTTCGAGAAAAGGAAAGAGATTCCGCTTCTGCGGAAGCGGGCATTTTTCACTATCAGCCAAGGCTGATGGCCGTGAAAAATGTAAGGAATGGTTTCGGCAGATGCCGAAACCGCCCCGCCCGCGCGGCAAAGCCCCGCGATACGATTACAGTCAGAGGGCCAGCGGGCCCTCCGACACCTCCCAAGGAGGCTTTTTTGACAGGCTGCAGCCGCAGGAAACACCCCCCTGCGGCTTTTTCCTTTGGTGTAGGTAATGGGAAAAAACCGCAAAAAAACCGTTACATTGCGCACCATTGCATGAAATCCCCGCGTTTCAGGGGTTGAGGTGCACCCGAAAGTATGGTATGATATTGGAAAAGCATCAAGGAGCAACCCATGATCACGCAAAAGGATATTTTCGCGCTGCTGGAATCGCAGGGCGTGAAGCATGATGACGTTGTGACCATCCACGCCTCCCTGCGCGCGGCGGGTCCGATCGAAAACGGCGCCGACGGCCTCATCGACGGCCTGAAGACCTACCTCTCCGAGGGCCTGCTGCTCGTCCCGACCCACACCTGGGCGGTGGTGAACCGGGAGAATCCCCATTTTGACGTGCGCGCCACCGTCCCCAACATCGGCACCCTCGCGCGGGTCGCGGCCTTCCGCCCGGACGCGGTGCGGTCCCTGCACCCGACCCACTCGCTGGCCGTGTTCGGCAAGGACGCGCGGGCCTTCGTCGAGGGCGAGGAGCGCTCCGCCACCCCCGGCCCCATGGGCGGCTGCCTGAGCCGGCTGTACGAGCTGAACGGCAAGATCCTCCTGCTGGGCGTGGGGCACGAGCGCAACACCTACCTCCACGCGGTGGACGAGCGCATGGACCTGCCCAACCGCCTGCAGCCCAACGGCTTCGCCGTCACCATCACCGACTGGGACGGACGCACCACCCTCAACCCGGACTTCCACCCCCACCATGTGGAGGGGATCCCCGTGGGCTGCTCGGAGTACTACCCCAACTACAAGCGGGCGCTGGAGCACTGCGGCGCCGTGACCTACGGCCAGCTGGGCAACGCGCTGGTCTACTGCTGCGATGCGCGCCGCATGACCGACGCGGTGATGCACCTGTGGCAGCACGCCGACCGGGACCTGTGCCTCGGGGAATTCGACATCCCCGAAAGCTGGTATCCCCAGGCATGACCCGCTGAACGATACCCCATCCGCACACAACAGGGAGTGATCGCATGCATACCACCGATCCGCAGCAGCGAACCGAGCTGACCCGCCGGTACGAAGAGACCCTCGCCAAACTGGCAGAGCTGACCGGGCAGATCAAGGCCGCCGTCCGCCGCGAGGCCGACCTGAAGCAGCAGCTGAACGCCACGCAGGCGGAGATGAACAAGCTGGGCTTCATGCAGCTGGGCAAGAAGATGATGGTGAAGGCGGAGCAGGACAACCTGCGCAAGAAGCTGACCGCCAACCAGCAGCTGCAGGAGTCGCTGCTGGCGAAGCAGCAGGCCTTCCATGAGCAGCAGACCGCGCTGGAGAAGCAGCTCGCGGCGCTCCGCGACGCGGAAAGCACACCTGCCCCTGCGCCGGAAGCTGCCCCCGCAGAGGCCCCCGCCGTGCAGGCAGAAGCACCCGCAGAAGCCCCCGCCGCGCAGGCAGAAGCCGCGCCCGCAGAGGCCCCCGCCGTACAGGAAGAAGTACCCGCGCCCGCCCGCGAGCCGCGCCGCGCCCCGAAGGCCCCCGCTGCTCCCCGCGCGCCCCGGCTGGACCCGGCCCTTTCCCCCGAGGAGCAGCTGCGCCTGCTGCTGCCCCGGCTGGAGGCCTTCTATCCCGAGAAGCAGGTCTTCGCGCTGGACAGCATCTGCTCCGAGCTGAGCGGAAAGCTGAACGCCCTCGTGCCGCGCTGCGGCTGCGCCAGCCTGGCGGAGCTCCTCGCGCCCCACGGCTTCCGCATCATCACCGGCGTGCAGGGCCGCGCGCTGCGTCAGGGCAAATACTGCACCCCCGGGCAGGAGCCGGAGATCATCCGCCCGCTCATCGCGAGCGTGCAGCGCCGCCTGGAGAAGCACTACCCCGACCGCGGCATCACCCGCAGCATCCAGCACGATCACAAGAGCCTCGCGCAGGACGTGACCAGCCTGTATCAGTTCCTTGGCTACGGCAGCGCGAAGGAGCTGCTGACCGCCCTGGGCTACCGGTACGAGGTCTCCGCCGGCGGCCGCCCGGCCACCGATCCGCAGGCGATCTTCGAAGCCCTCCGCGCCGCCTATGCTGACGGGGAGAGGCCCGCCACCATCTCCCGGCTGATGGCCGATCACCCGGAGCTGGCCCATTCCCTCAAGACGCTTCAAAACCAGTCCCCCGCCCGCTTCGGCATGCCCCTGCGCCAATACCTGTGCGAGATGGGGATCCTGTCCGGGAAGTCCGGGCGCGACGCCTGACGCCCCTGAACGAAACACGCACACAGTCCGCCGCATCATCCCGGCGGGCTGTTTTTGTCCGTCTCCCCGCCTTGACGCGCCGGAAAAAACATGCTACAATGCCCATGAACTGAACAGATCGCATGGATACGGTCCGACGGGCGCTGCGCCGCCGGAGCAAGAGGGAATCCGGTCCGAATCCGGAGCAACCGCCATTACTGTGTTTGATCAGAAGAGGGCAATCGTCCATTGGAGCCGCCCGGCTCTGAGAAGGCGCCCTTCCGCGCTCCCCGCGCGTCGTCATCAGCCAGGAGACCTGCCGTATCCAAACAGGTTCAACACGATTTGGTGTGAAGAGTGCAACCGGCTGATCGCTGCCCGCGAGCTTCGGCGCTGCACGCTTTTTCGTGCGGAGCCGGGGATTTGTTTGCATACCCGATCCGCCTGTTGTGCTCCCTGACCACCGGTCAGCGGAGTTTTTTTGTTGGGGAGGATGGCGAGATGTCCGACGAAAAGAAGCAGTGGGCGGTCCAGCAGCTGCGCGCAAAGGCTGCGGAGCTGGGGCGGCTGCCGAAGAAGGACGATTTCGACGAGGTCACGCGATCGCGCATCAAGGCGTTCCTCGGCCCATGGCCCCGGGCGCTGGAGGCTGCCGGGCTCAAGGAGCCCCGGACAGACCGGCGCAAATCCCGTCCATCGTCCTGACCACGACCGGCGCAGTTTTCTCACGCGCCATACAGAAAGGGGTACCCACATGAAAAAGCTCGTTTCTCTCCTGCTCGTCCTGCTGTCCTTCGCGCTGTGCGCCGCCTTCGCGGAGGCCCCCGTGACGGTGTACGTCTCCGTCAGCGACGCTTCCGGCGCGCTGGTGCTGGCCTATGCGCCCGTGACCGTCACGGATACGGACGCGGACGGCGTTCTGACCATCGGCGACGCACTCTGCGCCGCACATGCCGCCCATTACCCGGCCGGCGCCGAGGGCTATGGCGCCGCCATGACGGAGTACGGCCTGTCCCTGACCACCCTGTGGGGCAGCGAACCCGGCAGCAGCTTTGGCTACTACCTGAACGACCAGTCCGCCTGGAGCCTGGCCGACCCGGTCGCGGACGGCGACCATGTGAAGGCCTTCGTCTACACGGACCTGACCGGCTGGAGCGACGCCTACTGCTGGTTCGTCGCGCCCGCGATGGAGGCTGCCGCCGGGGCCGAAGTCGCCCTGACCCTGACCGCCGCGGGCTATGACGCCCAGTGGAACCCCGTCGCCCTGCCCGTGGAGGGCGCTGTGCTGACCATCGGCGGCGAAGAAACCTCCGCCGTGACCGATGCGGAGGGCCGCGCCGTCCTCACCTTTGCGGAGGCCGGCACCTACGTCGTCAGCGCCGTTTCCCCCTCGCAGCGGCTGGTCGCGCCGGTCTGCGTCATCACCGTGACCGCTGGAGAATAAATGATGAAATTTCTTCGTGATCTGCTGATCGTCCTGCTGGCGCTGTGCCTGTGCGCCCCGGCCCTTGCCAGCGCCCCGCAGGACGAGGCGGCCCGCATGGCAGAGGGCATCATCGCCTGCAAGCTCGCCCAGAGCGGCGCGGCCGACGTGCAGTCCTGGCTCGACGGCGCGCTCCCGGACAGCGCAGGCTCCGGCAGCGAGTGGTACATCCTCGCCCTGAGCCAGCGCGGAACGTGGGACCTGCGCGCCTGCCGGGAGGCGCTGCTCGCCCGCCTGCTGAGCGGCAGCATCCCCTCGGCCAGCACCCGCCTGAAGCTCGCCCTCACCCTCGCCGCCACCGGCAGCCGCGATGCGGTCATCTCCCGCACGCTGGCGGAATCCGCCGGCCAGCAGGGCATCATGAGCCACATTTTCGCCCTGCACCTGCTGAACAACGGCGTAACTGCCCCCGGCATGACCGCCGCGGACACGGTGCAGACGCTCCTGTCCCTGCAGCTGGCGGACGGCGGCTGGGCGCTCTCCGGCGCGGTCTCCGATCCCGACGTGACCGCGATGACCCTGCAGGCGCTGGCTCCCCACCGGGCGGAAGCCGCCGTCCGGGACGCCGCCGCGCGGGCGCTGGACCGCCTCTCCGCCCTCCAGCGGGAGGACGGCGACTACGCCAGCTACGGCGTGACCAACCCCGAAACGACCGCGCAGGTACTCATCGCCCTTGCCGAAATGGGCATCGACGGCCTGACCGACCCCCGCTTCGTGCGGGACGGCCGCACGCTCCTGGACGGCATGGCGAAGTACCGCCTGCCCGACGGCAGCTTCTCCCACAGGCTCGGCGGCGCAGCCAACGAACACGCGACGATGCAGGTGCTCCTCGCCCTGACGTCTTATCAGCGCCTGCAAAGCGGCCAGCCCGGCCTGTACCTGCTGTCCGCCCCGGCCGCGGAACCGACCCCCGCCGCCCTGCCGGACTTGGGCTACAAGCCCGTTGCGGCCGCCGCGATCGCCGGGCTTTCCGCGCTGGCCATGCTCGCGCTGTTCCTCACCGGCCGCCGAAGCCGCAAGAATTTCCTGTCCGTGGCGATCATCGCCGCCGTGCTGATCGCATTCGTGCTGGTCACGGACTTCCAGTCGGCGGAGCAGTACTATTCCGGCCAGCTGCCGCCCAAGCCCGACGCCTGCGGCACCGTGACGCTCGCCATCCGCTGCCGAAACGCCCTGGGGCAGCCCGGCACGGCGCATCTGCCGCCCGACGGCATGATCCTCGCGCCCACGGAGCTGCCCATTGCCCCGGGCGACACCGTCTACACCGTCCTGACCGAGGCTGCGCAGGCCTTCGGCATCCACATGGAAAGCAGCGGCGGCCCCGGCATGCGCTATGTCAGCGGCATCGCCAACCTGTATGAGTTCACCTGCGGCGACCTCTCCGGCTGGCTCTACACCGTCAACGGCAAAAGCCCCTCTGCGGGCTGCGATCAGGCGCCCCTGCAGCCCGGCGACACGGTCGAATGGGCCTACACGCTGGACATGGGCGGCGACCTCGGCCTGCGCTGAAGAAATGTAATGAAAGGAGCGGGATCCATGCGGCGCTTTTCGGAGCACAATCCCATCGCGGTCGCGGTTTACTTCCTCTGCGTGCTGAGCGTGGCGATGTTCAGCATGGACCCCGTCATCCTGATCATCTCGCTCACCGGCGCGCTGGCGCTGCATTTCCGATTGCAGAGGCTTTCCGGCGGGCGGACGCACCTGTACACGCTGGCGCTGTGCCTCTTCATGACGCTGATCAACCCGCTCGTGTCCCACCATGGCGCGACGGTGCTCTTCGTCATGAACCACAACCCGGTCACGCTGGAGGCGCTGCTGTACGGCACGGCCTCGGCGGGGATGATCGCGGCGGTGCTCTACTGGTTCCGCAGCTTCACCTGCATCATGACCAGCGACCGCCTGCTGTACCTCTTCGGCGCGCTCTCGCCCAAGCTCTCGCTCATCCTGTCCATGGCGATGCGGTACGTGCCGCTCTTCGGCCATCAGGCGCGCCGGACCCGGCAGGCGCAGCAGGCGCTGGGGCTGTACCGGGAGGACAACCTGATCGACAGCCTGCGCGGCGATGCGCGCATCTTCTCCGTCCTGATGACCTGGGCGCTGGAAAACGGCGTGATCACCGCGGACAGCATGGCCGCCAGAGGGTATGGTATCGGGAGGCGTTCCCGCTTCTCCATCTTCCGCTTCACCCTCCGCGATGGTCTGCTGATCCTCCTTTCCCTCCTGCTCGCAGGGGGTACGTTCTGGGCGATCCATGCCCATGCCTTCACCTACTACCCGGTCATCAGCGCTGCCCCGGCGACGCTCCGGGTCATCCCCGGCTTTGCGGCCTACGCCCTGCTGGCGCTGCTGCCGCTCCTCATCGACGCAAAGGAGGCGATCCGATGGCGCTGCTTACAGTCCGGAATCTGACCTTCACCTATCCGCAGCAGGCCGCGCCCGCGCTCACCGACGTCTCCTTCTCCGTGGAGGCAGGCTCCTTCACCGCCCTGTGCGGCGCGACCGGCAGCGGCAAATCCACCCTGCTGCGCCTGCTGAAGCGGGAGCTCGCGCCCCTCGGGGACCGCAGCGGCGCGGTGCTGCTGGACGGCCGGGCGCAGGAGGCGCTGACCGACCGGGAGGCCGCCTGCACCGTCGGGTTCGTCATGCAGCGCCCGGAGCAGCAGCTGGTGACGGACAAGGTCTGGCACGAGCTGGCCTTCGGGCTGGAAAACCTGGGGCTGCCCCAGCAGGTCATCGCCCGGCGCGTGGCGGAAATGGCCTGCTATTTCGGCATCGAGGACTGGTATGAGCGCCCCGTGGCGACCCTCTCCGGCGGCCAGAAGCAGCTGCTGAACCTCGCCGCCGTGATGGCGATGCAGCCCGCGCTGCTCATCCTGGACGAGCCGACCGCGCAGCTCGACCCCATCGCCGCCGCCGACTTCATCGCCACGCTGCGCAAGCTCAACCGCGAGCTGGGGCAGACCATCCTCATCACCGAGCACCGCCTGGAGGAGGTCATCCCCGCCTGCGACCAGCTGCTCGTGATGCAGCGAGGCCGCCTCCTGGCCGACGCGCCGCCGCGCACCGCCGCCGCACAGCTGTCCGGCCATCCGGAGCTGCTCTGCGCGATGCCCGCCGCCGTCCGGCTGTACCACGCGCTGCAGCCCGGGTGCAACTGCCCGCTGGACGGCCGCGAGGGGCGTCAGTTTGTCTCCCAATACCATAACACCGTCCGTTCATTGCATGCAGATACTCCCAATACCAACCCTGATGCAAAGCCCGCACTGGAGATGCGGGAGGTCTATTTCCGCTACGAGCGGAACGCCCCCGACGTGCTCTCCCACCTGGACCTGACCGTCCGGGAGGGCGAGATCTTCTGCCTGCTGGGCGGCAACGGCTCGGGCAAGTCCACCACGCTGGCCGCCGCCGCCGGGCTGCTCCGGCCTTACAGCGGCGACGTCCGCGTCTTCGGCAAACGCCTGAAGGACTACCGCAACCAGTCGCTGTACCGGGAATGCCTGACGATGCTGCCGCAGGATGTGCAGACCGTCTTTTTGCGCAACACCGTCCGGGAGGAGCTGGCCGGCGCAGAGGAGGGCCTGGCGCTGCTGCCGATGCCGCTGGAGCACCTCTTCGGCCGCCACCCCTACGATCTCTCCGGGGGCGAGCAGCAGCTGGTGGCGCTGGCGAAGGTGCTGGCGACCCGGCCGCGCCTGCTGCTGCTGGACGAGCCGACCAAGGGCGTGGACGCCCATGCCCGCGCGCAGCTGCTGACGGTGCTGCAGTCCCTGAAGGCACAGGGCATCACCATCCTCATCGTCACCCACGATGTGGAGTTCGCCGCCCAGTGCGCCGACCGCTGCGCGCTGTTTTTCCGCGGCAGCATCGCCTCAACCGGCGCGCCCGACGCCTTCTTCGGCGAAAACAGCTTCTACACCACCGCCGTCAGCCGCATGACCCGCGGCCACTATGACCGCGCGGTCACCGTGGAGGCCGCCGCAGCCCTGTGCCGCCTGAACGGCCGGAAGGAGGCGGCACCATGATCGTCATCCGCAGCCGTCGCCTGCGCACGCTGCTGCGCTTCCTGCTGCCGCTGTTCATCATCCCGGCGCTGGTGCTGCTGGGGGCGGTCGTCTTCCCGGAACGGCTGCACCTGCTGGTCTCCCTGGGCGTGGCGGCGCTGTCGCTGATGCTGTTCGTCGCGGGCTTTGAGCGCCGTCAGACCGGTTCGCGGCGGATGGTGCTGACGGCGGTGATGGTCGCGCTGTGCATCGCCGGGCGGTTCATCCCCCTGTTCAAGCCCGTCACCGCCCTGACGATCCTCGCCGCGATGTACCTCGGCCCCGAGGCGGGGTTCCTGACCGGCTCGCTGGCGGCGGCGCTGTCGAATTTCTGGTTCGGGCAGGGACCGTGGACGGCCTTCCAGATGCTCGCGTGGGGGCTGATCGGCCTGGCCGCCGGCTACCTGACCCGTCCGCTCCGGCGCAGCCGGCCCCTGCTGCTGCTCTTTGGCGCGCTGTCCGGCGCAGCCTATTCCATGGTCATGGACGTGTGGACGGTCATGTGGTACACGGAGGAGCTGACCTGGCCGCTCTACGCCGCCGCGCTGACCGCCGCGCTGCCCCACACGCTCCTCTACACCGCCTCAAACGTCGCCTTCCTCTGGTTCCTCGCCCGCCCCATCGGCGAAAAGCTGGAGCGCATCCGCATCAAATACGGCCTCTGACCGCCGCAGCCTGAAACAAAACGCAGGGCTGCGGCGTTTATTCTTATGAAAAACCTTCCGGGAGGTACGCCCATGAAACGCATCATCCCCCTGCTGCTCACCCTGCTTCTGCTGCTTTCCGGCTGCTCGCTCCAAGAGGAGCTCCTGACGGAGAAGCGGCACATCAACCCCATTCCGGCGGATGCGACCGCCCTCGTCTTCACCAGTGCCGGCGGGACCCGCACTGTCAGCGACCCCGAGGTCATCTCCGCCCTGCGCGCCAGCTACCGCTGGACGAACTACCACCTCCATTGCTGCCTGGAGGGCGAGGTCGCCGCCCGCATGACCATCATCGCCGGAGGCAGCCTCCACCCCGCCGAGCCGGGCAAGGTCTACGCCGACCCGGACGTCCCCAGCTACAACCCGGCCTTCCGCCGTCTGCTGCGCAGCGTCTGGGAAAGCGCGCCCGCCGACTGACTCCCCGCGCGAAAAACACGACAAAAACAGTCCCGCGCTTGAAATGTCCCGCGATCCGTCCTATAATAGGAGAATAGCCGCATGTTCCACCCGGTACACGCAGCCGTTACAGGAAAAGGAGACGCCGATTATGAGCAAGAACATCGACTGGAGCAGCCTCGGCTTCGGATATATTCAGACGGAGTATCGTTATGTCTGCCGCTACAAGGACGGTCAGTGGGACGAGGGCGGCATCGAGTCCGACGCGAACATCACCCTGAACGAGTGCGCCTGCGTATTCCAGTACTGCCAGGCCTGCTTCGAGGGCCTGAAGGCCTACTACACCAAGGACGGCCGCATCGTGACCTTCCGCCCCGACCTGAACGCCCAGCGCATGGCCGATACCTGCAAGCGCCTGGAGATGCCCGCCTTCCCGGTGGAGAAGTTCGTCGAGGCCGTCAAGATGGTCGTGGCCGCCAACGACGATTATGTCCCGCCCTACGGCACCGGCGCGGCGCTGTACCTGCGCCCGTTCATGATCGGCACCAACCCC
>SVGU01000154.1 GCA_015056155.1 Clostridiales bacterium | reverse complement strand
AGGTGGTGTCCTCCGTCGCGCCGTTCATCATCTCGCAGATGTTGCCCTGGATGTCGCTCATGGCCTCGTTGATCGCGCCGTAGTCGTTCAGGTAGGCGTTGTAGGTCATGATGCTGCCCGTCACGCAATGGGTGAACTCGTGGGCCAGCACGTCCAGGCACTGGGAAAAATCGTTGATGTCGCTGGACAGGAACAGCTGCCAGCCGTAGAACATCCCCGCATAAGCGGCGTTGTTGATGGACTCGTGGTAGCTGTTGCAGTAGTCCTTCAGTACCAGTATGGGCGTCCCCTCGCCGTCGCCGCCGTTCCAGCCGATGGCCTTGTAGTAATCCCATGCCCTGCAGTAGTTGTACAGCGAGAGCAGGCAGGTATTGTCCCAGCCGGTGTTGTCCCGGGACGCCTCCAGCACCACATGGCCCTCGTTGTACACGAACTCATAGCAGTCCGCCACGGCGATCCGCCGCTGGAGGTTGCCCAGGTAGTACATGCCCGTGCGTGTGTCCCGCATCAGGTCGACGGCGATCTCCTTCTCGGTGCCGTCGGAGAGCAGCACCGTGCCGGTGTACGGCACCGACTCCATGAACTCAAACACATAGGCCGCATTAAAGCCGGTGCTGGCCGCCGCGTCGCCGGGCATGACGGCGGGCAGGCTGTACAGGTATTCGCCCGACAGGGTCACATAGTGGGCCAGGTAGGGCAGGTCGGAGGCCGACTCCACGCTGCTGCCGGGATTGTTGGTATAGACCACCCACGCGAAGCGCCTTTCCGCCGATTCGACGCCATCATCATTCGGGTCGATCTCCGGCTTGACCGGCAGCACGACCTTCCCGGTGCGTCCCTCGACCAGCTCCGCCTCGGCCTGGTAGTTGTCCTTTACGTATTGCAGCGCCAGCGCCTCGGCCTGCCGGGCGGTGATGCCCTCGGCCTCCTGGGCGTCGGGCAGGTTGTCCTCCAGGCTGCCGACGAGGCCCAGCATGTTGCCCTCGGCGTCGGTGACGACCTTGACCGCGCCGCCGGGCACCGTGATCCCGGCGTGCATCTGCTGGAACACGTAGTAGATGTTGCCCGCCGTGTCCACATAGGAGCGCCAGGGCTCGAAGCGCGTCCCGGCGTCGCCGCCCAGCAGCGCGATCATGGCGTTCACGACCGCCGCCGCGTCCTCCATGCTCTGCACGGGCGCGTCGGTGCATGCGCCGTCCACGAAGGTCACGCGCCCGTCGTGGGCGTAGGCCGTCGCGCCTTTCGCCTCGATGTCGGCAAGGGTCAGCTGACCCTCCCCTAAAGGACTATCTTCGCTTCGCCCTAAAGGACTTGCTTCGCTTCGCAGCGCGGCTTCTTCCGTCGCCCTAAAGGACTTGCTTCGCTGCGCAGTCGCCTCTGCCGTCTCGGCAAGGCCGGCCACGCAGCCCAGCAGCATCGCCAGTGTCAGCAATACCGCCAGGAGCTTGTCCATGGCCTTCTTCATGCTGGTATCCTCCTTTGTTCGCTCTGTCATTCGCAAAGCCGAATGCTCGTCCGTTCCTGCGGTCTGCGGGTATCCGGTCCTGATCAAACGATACAGGGCCTCCCTCATCCCGCCGTCAACCGACTACGCCACTAATATTTTCGATATCAATTGCCCGTTTCCTGCATTCGGACTGCATTGATAACAAAAATGCCACGCATTCCGGGCAGTCAGACGGCGGGCGGATTGACGATAAACGCGATTGCCGTCCCCGTTCCTCTTTTCGGAGGCGGCCCATGGCGTCACTCCCGGTCCTTCAGGACCTCGTTCGGCTCGATGCGGTGCACCCTTCGCGCCAGCAGGGCGTGGATCAGGGCATAGACCAGCATGCAGCCCACGAACAGCGCGGCGTAGATCCAGGGCTCGAAGCGCAGGTCCATGGCGCAGGCCACGTTTGAAACCAGATACGGGTACATGGCGTCCATGATGCGCTTGGACAGCGGGATCGATACGAGTACGCCCAGCGCGATCAGCAGCGTGTTTCCGTTCAGGAACAGCGCGCTCAGCTCGCGCTTGCGATAGCCGAACAGCCTGAACAGGGCGATGCTGCCGGCGGCGTGGTCGACCATCACCTTCATCATCAGCACCATCACCATCGCCATGATGGCGGCGGAGGCGGCGATCATGGTGATCACCATGGACCACATGAGCTCCACGAAGATGTTGGCCGCCTTCTCCACATCCGCCCGGGTGCTCACGCTGTACAGCCGCCCGGGGTCGACGCCAAGATCCCGGTCTGCAAAGACCGCGTTGTAGTAGTCCTCCGGCAGGTCGAACAGCTCCCGCAGGCTGCCGATATCCATGAAGACGTAGAACGCGGGGCTGTAGCGCACCACGCCATCCACGGTGAATGCGTAGACGCGATCATTCTGCCCATCCGTCACGGTAAAGTCATCCCCGGCCTTCAGGGCGTACTTCTGCG
Organism: Clostridiales bacterium; assembly: GCA_015056155.1. Classification (GTDB taxonomy): domain Bacteria; phylum Bacillota; class Clostridia; order Christensenellales; family Aristaeellaceae; genus UBA11524. Next base: position 482 of record SVGU01000154.1, on the reverse strand, counting down.
CCATGGCGGAGCTGATCTGCACGCGGCTCATGCCCTCCGGCGGCGCGGCATCGAAGAAAGGGTTGTCCCCCGTGAGGCCCAGCAGCGTGACATCCATATTATAGCCGAGAACTTCCTTCTTCATGGAAAGGGCGATCGCCTCATAGCCGCCCGCCGGCGCCTCCGCCTCAGGGTACTTGTAGAGATACATGTGCGAATACCGCGTGTCCGTCACATTGTCCTTGCCCACGTGGTCGCAGAGCACCCAGGCGTTGATCCCGATCATCATCAGCAAAAGGCAGATGAAGATGGCCAGCACCACGCCCACGGCGCTTCGGCTCTCCCGGATGAGCTGGCGGATCTGGAAGCGGCGCACGTATCCCATGCGTCCGAGGTCCAGCTTACGCACCTGGGCGTACTTCGTCTCCTTCCGGATCAGCTTGAGCGCCGGGGCGGAGAGCCTGCGCCGGATGAACAGGAGGTTGACCAGCGCGGCGATCAGC
>SVGU01000153.1 GCA_015056155.1 Clostridiales bacterium | reverse complement strand
CACCCTGTCCACCGATCCCAAGCGTCTGCTGATCGGTGATGACGAGCACGGCTGGGACGACAACGGCGTGTTCAACTTCGAGGGCGGCTGCTACGCCAAGGTTATCAACCTGGACAAGGAGTCCGAACCTGACATCTACAATGCCATCAAGCGCAACGCGCTGCTGGAGAACGTGACCGTGGACGAGAATGGCGTGTGCGACTTCGACGACGGCTCCGTCACCGAGAACACCCGCGTGTCCTACCCGATCGATCACATTGAGAAGATCGTCCGTCCCGTGTCCGCCGGCCCCGACGCCAAGAACGTCATCTTCCTGTCCGCTGACGCTTTCGGCGTGCTGCCCCCCGTCAGCATCCTGACCCCCGAGCAGACCCAGTACTACTTCCTGTCCGGCTTCACCTCCAAGCTGGCCGGTACCGAGCGCGGCATCACCGAGCCCACCCCCACCTTCTCTGCCTGCTTCGGTCAGGCTTTCCTGGAGCTGCATCCCACCAAGTACGGTGAGGAGCTGGTGAAGAAGATGGAGAAGTCCGGCGCCAAGGCCTACCTGGTCAACACCGGCTGGAACGGCACCGGCAAGCGCATCTCCATCAAGGATACCCGCGGCATCATCGACGCCATTCTGGATGGCTCCATCCTGAAGGCTGAGACCAAGAAGATCCCGCTGTTCAACCTGGAAGTTCCCACCGAGCTGCCCGGTGTTGACACCAACATCCTGGATCCTCGCAATACCTACGCTGATCCCACCGAGTGGGACAAGAAGGCCGAGGATCTGGCTGCCCGCTTCATCAAGAACTTCGTGAAGTACACCGGCAACGACGCTGGCAAGGCGCTGGTTGCTGCCGGCCCCCAGCTGTAAGCTGAACTGAATCAATCAGAGCGTCCCCGGCAGTGCTGAGCTGCCGGGGATGTTTTCGTGTCGGAAGCGTATGGAGGACTGCGTGCGGCACAGGCGCGCCGACCGGCAAAAGCAGCTCCCGGAAGATCATGAACGATCCTCCGGGAGCTTTCTTATATGATTGTCAGCACTCCAGCGCTTCCAGCGTGCAGGTCTTCGCGATGCTCTTGCGGATCGCAGCGCGCAGGGGCAGCACGGCGGAGGGCGAAACGGACAGCTCGTCGATGCCGATGGCCAGGAAGGTGGGCAGCATGCTCACGTCCGCGCCCAGCTCGCCGCAGATGCCGATCCAGATGCCGGCCTTGTGGGCTGCGTCCGCCGCCATTTTGAGGGCGCGCAGCACGGCGGGGTGGTGGGGGTCGAAGAACTTGCCCAGGTCATTGGCCTGACGGTCGCAGGCGAGGGTGTACTGGGTCAGGTCGTTGGTGCCCACGGAGAAGAAATCGACCTCCCGCGCCAGCTCCTCCGCCACGAAGACGGAGGCGGGCGTTTCGATCATCACGCCGATCTCCGTGTCCTTGTTGAAGGGGACGCCCTCCTTCTCCAGCTCGGCCATGACCTTCTGGCAGGCGCGCTTGCACTCGCGCACCTCCCAGACGGAGGTGATCATCGGGAACATGATGGCGATCTTGCCGTAGGCCGAGGCGCGGTACAGCGCGCGCAGCTGGGCACGGAAAACCTCCGGGCGGTTCAGGCAGATGCGGATCGCCCGCACGCCCAGCGCAGGGTTCTCCTCCTTCTTCATGTCGAAGTAGGCGACCTGCTTGTCCGCGCCGATGTCCAGCGTGCGGATGATGACCCGCTTGCCATCCATGGCGGCGGCGACGCTCTTGTAGGCCTCGAACTGCGTGTCCTCGCTGGGATAGTCGTCCGCCGCGAGGTACAGGAACTCCGAGCGGAACAGGCCGATGCCCTGCCCATCGTTGGACAGTACGGCCGCCACATCCTCGGGAGAGCCGATGTTGCAGTAAACGTTGACCTTCTTGCCGTCCAGCGTCACGTCCTCCTGCCCCTTCATGGTCTGGTAGAGAGCGTTCATTTCCTGCTGGCGGGCGTACTTTTCGCGCATGGTGGCCAGGGTCAGCTCGTCCGGCTCCAGCACGACGCTGCCGGTTTCGCCGTCCACGTAGGCGAGGCGGCCTGCGTAGTCCGCCTTCAGCGCATCGCCCAGGCCGCACACGGCGGGGATGCCCATCGTGCGGGCGAGGATGGCGGTGTGGCTGTTGCCGGAGCCGCCCTGCGTGACGAAGCCGAGGATCTTCGACTTGTCCAGCTGGATGGTCTCCGAGGGCGCGAGGTCGTCCGCGGCAACGATCACCGGCTCGTCCGAGTCGATGCCGCCCTCGACCACACCCATCAGGTTGTTCAGGATGCGGCGGGCCACATCGCGGATGTCGGCGGCGCGGGCCTGCATGTAGGCGTCGTCCATCGCGGCGAACATGGCGGCAAACTGCTCGCCGGCGGTCTGCACGGCGTACTCGGCGTTGCAGCTTTCCTCCTCCATGGTGGACTGGATGCACTCGACAAAGTCCTCGTCCTCCACGAACATCGCGTGCGTCTCGAACAGCACGGCGGATTCGTCGCCCGCCTCCTCGCGGCAGCGCTCTGCCAGCGCTTCCAGCTGGGCGACGGCCTTCTCCTGTGCCTGCTGAAGCCGCGCCTGCTCGGCAGACAGGTCATCGGCGGCGGTCTTGCAAACGGTCGTGTCCTGACGGCGGAAGAAGTACAGCGGCCCCTTCACAACGCCCTTGGATACGCCCTTACCCTGCATGAGAATCATTTTCTGTACCTCTTCCATCTGTCAGTTCTGATCACAGATTCGCCTTGAAGAAAGCCTCCATGGCGGCGATCGCGGCATCCTCGTTCGCGCCCTCAGCCGTTACGGTCACGACGTCGCCCTGCTTCACGCCCAGGCTCATCAGCTTCATCAGCTGGCTGGCCTTCACGGCATTGCCGCCCTTGGCAACGGTGATCACGGTGTCGGCAAAGGCCTTGGCTTCCTTGGCCAGCAGGCCGG
>SVGU01000152.1 GCA_015056155.1 Clostridiales bacterium | reverse complement strand
GTGGAGCTGGCAAAGGCCGCCGGGTACGCCGACCTTGAAACCGCCGTCGCCGAAGGGCGCAAGCTTACGCCCGGATGTCGGATGTATCGCAGCTGGATGAACAAGTCCATCGTGCTGTTCGTGGTGGGAGAGCGCCCACTCTGGGAGGGCATGCAGATCCTCGGGGCGCACATCGACTCTCCCCGCATCGACCTGAAGCAGAACCCTCTCTACGAGGAGGATGGTCTGGCCTACCTAGATACCCAGTACTACGGTGGCATCAAGAAATACCAGTGGGTCGCGCTTCCGCTGGCGCTGCACGGCGTGGTCGTGCGCATCGACGGCACAGTGCTGACCGTCAGCATCGGTGAAGCAGAGGGTGATCCCGTATTCTGCATCTCCGATCTGCTGCCTCACCTGGCAGACGAGCAGATGAAGCTGGACGGCGAAAAGCTCATCGAGGGCGAAGCCCTGAACCTCATCATCGGCGGACAGCCGTTGAAGGGCGCGGAAAAGGACCCCGTCAAGGCCAATGTGCTGAGGCTCCTGAGGGAGAAGTATGATATCGGGGAGGAAGACTTCATCTCGGCGGAGCTGGAGCTGGTGCCGGCGGGAAAGTCGAGGGATATGGGATTTGACCGCAGTATGATCCTCGGCTACGGCCATGACGACCGCGTCTGCGCTTATCCTTCCCTGCGCGCCGTGCTGGACTACGAGGGCACTCCGCAGCGCACGTTATGCACCATACTCACCGACAAGGAGGAGATCGGTTCCGTTGGGGCGACGGGCATGCGCTCGCACTTCTTCGAGAACATCGTCTCCGAACTGTTGGCCTGCATTTCGGAATACAGCGAATTCGACCTGAAACGCGCCCTGTCCAACAGTCGCATGCTGTCCAGCGACGTCTCCGCAGGCTATGACCCCAACTTTGCCTCGGCCTTTGAAAAGAAAAACGCCGCCTATCTCAGCTGCGGCGTATGCTTCAACAAGTATACCGGCGGGAATGGCAAACACGCCTCCAGCGACGCCAATGCTGAATTCATCGGCGCGCTCCGCCGCTGTATGCGCGACGGCGACGTGAGCTATCAGTTCTCTGAAATGGGTAAGGTCGACCTGGGCGGCGGCGGGACCATCGCCTACATGTGTGCCAAGTACTGCATGAACGTGATCGACTGCGGCGTGCCGGTGCTTTCCATGCACGCGCCCTGGGAGATCATCAGCAAGGTGGACCTGTACGAGGCCTACAAGTGTTACCGCGCCTTTCTGAAGGAGTGAGTTTCATTACTCAAGAACGCGGGGCTGTCTCAGAATATTCCGCATGATATTCTGAGACAGCCCCGCGTTTTATACTATCCATCAAAAAGACAGGATGGTCTCCCGGTTCAGTCGACGGATGATCGCGCAGGCCAGCTTCACGGCGTTGTTGAAATCCTCAAGGGAGGCGATGCCGTAGTGGCTGTGAATATAGCGCACGGGCAGGCCGACCACAATGGCGGGCACACCCTGATTGGAGAGGTGAATGGGGGCGCCATTGGTGGAGCCGCCAGTGCGCACAGCCTCCTGCACGGGGATGTCCAGCTCGGCGGCCAGATCCAGGGCGTAGCGCTGGTAGCGGGGATTGGTGATCATCCGGGCGTCGATGTGCCGCAGCATGGGTCCCTTGTGGATGGCGGTCTGCACCTCGCAGGCGGGCACCACGGTATCGTCGGCGGGGCAGCCCTCGAACACGATGGCGATGTCGGGCTTCACGGTGTTGGCCGTCACGGTGGCACCGCGGGTGCCGACTTCCTCCTGGGAGGCCATCGCGCCCACCACGTCCACGTCCAGCGCTTCGCCGTTCAATGCGTCCAGCGTGGCCAGTATGGCGGCGCATCCCAAGCGGTTGTCAAAGGCCTTGCCGAACATCAGATCGTGCTTCTCGTCGTACTCAAAGGTCACGTCCGGCACCACCGGCGCGGCCACGCGGATGCCGAAAACGTCCCGGGCTTCTTCCAGGGAGCTTGCACCGATGTCGATGGACATGTCGGCTACCTCCGGAACCCTGTGCTTCTCGGCGTCGGACATGAAGTGAGGCGGCTTCGCGGCGATCACGCCGGGGATGTAGTTGCCGTCCCGGGTCTGCACACGCACCCGATGGGCGGGGATGTTGCTGTTGACCCAGCCGCCCATGGTGATGAATTTCAGCGTGCCGTTGGGCCGTATGGAGTGCACCATGAAGCCCACCTCGTCGGAGTGGGCGTCCAGCTGCACCACGGGCCGGTTGCCGGAATGGCCCTTGCGATACATATACAGATTGCGCAGGCTGTCCTCCCGTATATCCAGATTGTCCGACGCATAGCTTCGGGCCACCTTCAGTACCTCGTCCTCAAAGCCGGACACGCCGTTGGCGTTGGAGAACGCCGCGATCATACTGAGCCTGTCCATCATCTTTCCCTTCCTCACTTTCTCTCGGGCAGCGGCGCGCGCCGGAAGGCCTCCATGAAATCGGCGATGTATTTCGCACAGGCGTCCAGCATGTCGGTGCCCCACTCCACAGTGGCGTTCTTCGGATGGTCCGGGCCGATCCAGCCGTTATCGGAGATGTCCGTCACCGGGCGCACCAGCGGGATTTCCACGCCCTTGTACCGGACGGTCTTGAAGCCGGCGGCTTCGATCTCGTCGGACACGGGTTTCAGCACCATGTCCTCCACGCTGTCCCAGTCCACCAGTTTGGGGTCTACAGCCAATATGCCCGCGGTCTCTTCCGCGCCGCCGTGACCACCCTTCCAGGCGGGGTTCAAATCCCAGGCCATGAGCCACCAGTTCATCTCGGCCAGCATGCAGCCCTGGCGCTGCAGATCCAGCGCCACGCGATCCAGCACCGGGATATTGCCGCCATGGCCGTTGAGCACCACAAACCGCCGGACGCCATGCGCCCGGTAGCCCTGGGTCAGTTTGGTGAACACATCGTAGAGCGTGTCCAGCCCCAGTGACACCGTGCCAGGAT
>SVGU01000151.1 GCA_015056155.1 Clostridiales bacterium | reverse complement strand
TCGCTCAGAGCAGCCTGTTCACCGGCGCGGTGCACGAGCCGCAAATGTTCTCCGAACTCAAGAAGGAGATCACCAGCGCCGACCGCATCGACATGCTGGTCTCGTTCATCAAGTGGAGCGGCCTGCGGCTGATCCTCGAGGACCTGGAGGCGTTCGCCCGGCGCGGCGGGGAACTGTGCATCATCACCACGTCCTACATGGGCGCGACGGACGTCAAGGCCGTGGAGGAGCTGGCCAAGCTGCCGAACGCGCGCATCAAGGTCAGCTATGACACCAAGCGCACCCGCCTGCACGCCAAGACCTATGTTTTTTACCGTGAGACCGGCTTCACGACGGCCTATGTGGGCTCGTCGAACCTGTCCAATGCCGCCATTTCCAGCGGCCTGGAGTGGAACGTGAAGGTCACGGCGAAGGATCTGCCCGCGACGATCCGCAAGATCGCGGCCACTTTCGACACCTACTGGCATTCGGACGAATTCGAGTTCTACGGCCCGGACATGCGGCCCCGGCTGGTGGAGGCGCTCAAGGCCGAGCACTACGGCCGGGAGCATCCCCAGTTCCTGTTCGACATCCGGCCCTATCCCTATCAGCAGGAGATCCTGGACAAGCTGCTGGCCGAGCGCGAGGTGCGCGGCTCCACCCGCAACCTGATCGTCGCGGCCACCGGCACGGGCAAGACCGTGATCGCCGCCTTCGACTATCGCCGTTTCTGCAAACAGAATCCTGACAGGGCCAACCGTCTGCTGTTCATCGCCCACCGGGAAGAAATACTGAAGCAGAGCCAGGCGACCTTCGCCGGGGTGCTGAAGAATGTCAACTTTGGCGAGCTCTATGTGGGTTCCTATCGCCCGGAGAGCCTGGAGCATCTGTTCGTGTCGGTGCAGACGTTGAACTCCCAGGCGCTGGATCAGCGGCTCCCCGCCGACTATTACGACTATATCGTCATCGATGAATCCCACCATGCGGCGGCACAGTCCTATGAAAAGGCGCTGACGCACTTCCAGCCCAAGGTGCTGCTGGGCCTGACCGCCACGCCGGAGCGCATGGACGGCCAGGACATCTACAGGTATTTCGACCGGCGCATCGCGGCGGAGATCCGCCTGCCGGAAGCCATCAACCGCAAGCTGCTGAGCCCGTTCCAGTATTTCGGCGTGTCGGACACCGTGGACCTGGACGACCTGCGCTGGGTGCGGGGCGGGTATGACCGGGCGGAGCTGAGCAACCTGTACACGCTCAGCCAGGGCGTGGCGGAGAAGCGCGCCGACCACATCCTGCGCAGCATGGATCGGTATGTGACCGATATGAACGACGTGCGGGCGCTGGGGTTCTGCGTGTCCATCGAACATGCGCGGTTCATGGCGGATTACTTCAACCGCTGCGGCGTGCCGGCGCTGGCGCTGACCGGCGACAGTCGAGATGACGTGCGCGCCTCTGCCCAGGAGAGGCTGGTCAGGGGCGAGCTGCGGGTGCTGTTCGTGGTGGACATTTACAACGAGGGCGTGGATATCCCCGAGGTGAACACGGTGCTGTTCCTGCGGCCCACGGAATCGCTGACGATCTTCCTCCAGCAGCTGGGGCGCGGCCTGCGTCTGGCCGAGGGGAAGGATTGTCTCACCGTGCTGGACTTCATCGGCGCGGCCAACCGCAAGTACAACTTCGAGGAGAAGTTTGCCGCGCTGCTGGACAACACCAATCACAGCGTGGAGCAGGAGCTGCGCCATGGCTTCGTGTCTGTGCCGAAGGGCTGCTACATCCAGCTGGAAAAGAAGGCGTCGCAGATCATCCTCACCAACATCCGCCAGAGCTACGGCTTCCGGGCGGGGCTGGTCAGCCGCATCGCGTCCTTCGAGGAGGACAGCGGCCTGCCGCTGACGCTGGAGAACTTCCTGACGTATCACCACATGGACGCGCGCACGATCTACGCCAGGTTCAGCTTCGCCCGACTGTGTGCCGAGGCCGGCGTACGGGAGAACTTCGCCGAGCCGGTGGAGGACGTACTGACCAAGGCGTTCAGCCGGCTGTGCGCCATCGACTCCCGTCGCTGGATCGGCTTCCTGCTGGACATCCTGCCGAGGCTGGACGACGTGGATTTCCCCGCCCTGGGCGAGAATGAGAAGCGGATGCTCAATATGTTCTACGTGACCGTGTGGCAGGAGGTCATTGAGGATTTCAGCGCAGACGTGGTTTGGGAGAGGCTGTATGCGCTGGCGGACAGCCCGGTCATGCTGGGAGAGCTGATCGAGCTGCTGAAATACAAGCTGAATCACATCGACTTCATCGACGCCCCGGCAGACCTGCCCTACGCTTGCCCGCTGGACGTGCACTGTTCTTATACCCGCGACCAGCTGCTGCTGGCACTGGATTTTATGAAGCCCAAGACGCTGCGCGAGGGCGTGAAGTGGCTTAATGACAAGCAGACCGACGTGCTGTTGATTACGCTGAACAAGTCGGACAAGGAGTATTCGCCCACGACGATGTACAACGACTACTCCATCAACTCCCGGCTGTTCCACTGGCAGAGCCAGTCCACCACCAGCGCCGACTCCCCCACCGGCCAGCGGTATATCAACCACAAGGCCCGTGGCAGCCATGTGCTGCTGTTCGTCCGGGAGACCAAGAGCGACGCCTGCGGCGCTGCGCCGTATACCTTTCTCGGCACGGCGGATTACGTCAGCCATACCGGCAGCCGCCCCATGAACATCGTGTGGCAGCTGCATCAGGAGATCCCGGCGAAGTTCCTGAGGAAGACGCAACAGGTGATGGGGTAAACAGACACATGATTTGATGATAGGGTAACTGTTCAGTCCACCCCGAATAATACTCCAACAGCACCACCCCGGAAGGCAGCAACGATGGCATCAAAAGAAGAGACGCCATGAAGAGCCGCCGAGGAAATGAAGCTGAGGACGCATGCGAAATCATCTGCGCCGGACTTGGTGCGGAAGCACCCGGAAACCTTCTCCTTGACCCTTGCACAGCGA
>SVGU01000048.1 GCA_015056155.1 Clostridiales bacterium | reverse complement strand
ATTGCCAATCAAAAAAATTACCTCGAAGCCTACGCTGCACAGCAGGGCTTCACCAACTGCGTCCATTACACGGACGACGGCTATTCCGGCGTCAACTTCGACCGTCCCGGCTGGAATCGCATGATCGACGACATGGAAGCCGGAAAGATTGGCGTCGTGCTGGTCAAGGACATGAGCCGTATTGGCCGTAATTACCTGTCCACCGGCTTCTATACGGAAGAAGTGTTCAGGAAGCTGGGCGTACGCTTCATCGCTGTGTCCAACGGCATCGACAGCAATGACCCCAGCACGAATGAATTCGCCCCGATCATGAATATCATGAACGAGTGGTACATCCGCGACCTGAGCCGCAAGCAGCGCACCGCTATCCGGGTCAAGGGTGAATCCGGCAAACCAACAAGTAACCAAGCCATTTACGGCTATAAGAAAGATCCCGATAACAAACATCACTGGCTGATCGACGAGGAAGCCGCCGCGGTCGTCCGCCGTATCTTCCAGCTGACCATCGAAGGCCACGGCCCTTATGAGATCGCCCGCATCCTGTTTGATGACAAGGTGGAAGTACCCGCCGTTTATCTGGCACGGCAGAATCGTGGCGTATGGAAAAGCAAGGAAGAATTCCGTTCGCTCTATAACTGGACTGGCCATGTGGTAGGTCAGATTCTTGCGAAGCCGGAATATATGGGCGACACGGTCAATTTCCGCTCACATAAGGCTTCCTACAAGGATAAACGCGCGGTGATGAATCCGCAGGATGAATGGATGATCTTTGAGAACACCCATGAGGCCATTGTGGATCGGGAGACATGGGAGCTGGCGCAGAAGCTGCGGAAAACGCCGCGCCGCATCGACCATATTGAGGAAGCGAATCCCTTCACTGGCTTGCTGTACTGCGCTGAATGCGGTGCGAAGCTGTACAATCACCGGACACGCGCTGGCAGCAAAGGCAAACCTTATCCCACGGATTTTTTCGACTGTTCTACCTACACCCTTGCCGCCCAGCGTCATGAGAAGGGGTGCTGCAGCCACGCCATTACCACGAAAGCTGTACGTAAGATGACGCTGGATGCCATTCGCCACGTCAGCACCTATGCCCTTGCCAATCAGGAGGAATTCCTGAGCAAGGTACATGCTGCCTCCCAGTTCCGGCAGGAGGAGGCTGCAAAGCAGGCCAAGCGCCAGCTGAACAAAGATCGCAAGCGCATCGCCGAGTTGGACAACATCATCAAGAAGCTGTATGAATCCTACGCCATCGGGCGCATCACTGACAAGCGCTTTGACAGCCTGATGGCAGAGTATGAATCCGAACAAAAAAGCCTGAAGGCAGCCGTTGCTGATGCTGAACAGAACCTTGCTGCTTTCACGGAGGATTCTGCCCGTGCAGATCGCTTCCTGGAGGTAGCGAAGCGCTACACGAATTATTCCGAGCTAACCACTCAGATGCTCAACGAATTTATCGACAAGATCATCATTCACAAGCCGGAGAAGATCAACGGTGACCGCGTTGTAGAGGTGGACATCTACTTCCAATTTATCGGAAACTTTGAGCTGCCGCCGCGTGAATTGACCCCGGAAGAGATCAAGCGCGAGGAACAGCTTCACCGTCACCGTGTAAAGAGCCGGGAGCGCTATCAGAAGATCAAGGCTGGCGAACATGCCGTTGGACAGCCGTTCCAGATCACCTGCAAATGCTGCGGTAAAACATTTGGTGCAAAGACCATCATGTGGAAGATATCATGTTCATCCGTTACTGATGTGCCGGACTGTGAAGCCGCTCTTGGCCAGACCCTTTTCGATGCCCAGGAGAATGCCCTGGTCCACAATCCCTATGCCCATGAGCAGCGCAAGCTGACCTGCATCCGAAAAGGAGATGAAGCTGGCCTGATTGCCTGCCAACAGGAACGCTGGACAGGCGTCATCGGACAGGTGGCGGATGAGCCGCTTCGTCAGGAGAAGAATATTGCCATCATCGTGATCGTGCTTGCCTCCCGCGCAGCGATCGAGGGCGGATTACCATCGGAACTGAGCTTCACGTTGGCCGATACCTGTATCCGCAGCATTGAACAGCTGCAGGATCCGTCCTCCGTACAGCGGGCGGCGGTTGCTTATGAGCTGGACTTTTGCCACCGCGTGGCCGCGTTGCCCGGCAGCACCACCCGCAACGTGCATGTCAACCGTGCCAAAGCCTACATTGCCGCCCATCTGCATGAATCACTTTCCGTGGCAGGTGTATCTACCCATTGCGAAGTGACTGCCGGGCACTTGTCGGAGCTGTTCCGCCAGCATGAAGGCATTGCTCTTCAGGCATACATCCGCCGGGAACGGCTGCGGCAGGGAGAGCACCTGCTGCGGTATTCCACCATGCCGATCAGCCTCATTGCTGCAAGCCTGGCGTTTTCCAGCCAGAGCCATTTTTGCGCTGCTTTTCGCAAGGAAGTGGGCATAACACCCATGGAATACCGCAATCAATTCGCCAGAAGCCGCAATATGTGACAAAAATCATCGATATGTGATATAACCAATGCTTCTCTTTCTGATATGCTGGTGACAGCAGAAGAGAGGCATTTTCATGTCTTTGAATGTACATATCAATCCTGACCGCGTGATCGGTCAGCGCAGCCCGATGCTCTATGGGCACTTCATCGAGCACTTTCACCGACAGATCTACGGCGGTATTTATCAGCCTGGACATCCCCTGTCCGATGAGGATGGCTTCCGCACGGACATCATTGAGGCCATGCGGCACATCAAGGTGCCGATCATGCGCTGGCCCGGCGGATGCTTCGTGTCCTCCTACCACTGGAAGGACGCCGTCGGTCCGGAGCGTCAGCCGCTGTTCGACAAGGCCTGGCGTGTGGAGGATCCCAACACCTTTGGCACAGATGAGTACGTGAGGCTCTGCCGGAAGCTGGGGTGCGAGCCCTACATCTGCACCAACGCCGGCACCGGAACGGCCGAGGAAATGAGCGACTGGCTCGAATACTGCAACCTGGAAAATGAGGGTCGCTGGGCCAAATGGCGTATCGCCAACGGATATGAGCATCCCCACGGGGTGAAGTACTGGTCCATCGGCAACGAGAATTACGGCCACTGGGAGATCGGCGCAAAGTCCGCCGCCGAATGGGGGCTGCTCGTCCGCGAAGCCGCGAAGATGATGAAGCATGTCGATCCCACGGCAGAGCTGTCCGCGGCAGCCTTGGCTGATCCGGCGTGGAATATGAACCTGCTTCAGCACGCCGGGCAGTACCTGGACTGGATTTCCATCCACGAATACTGGGACATGATGCCAGAAGTGCAGAATCCTGCTACCTACGAGCAGTGCATGGCCTTCACCGATCGCATCGATCACAGCGTCCGCGAGGTGCGGGGCATGCTGGCGGCGCTCCGGCTGGAGGGCAGGATCAAGATCGCCTTCGACGAGTGGAACCTGCGCTCCTGGCATCACCCGAATGTACACACGATCAAGCAGGGAGTGGGCAAAGACAGCTACGTCACGCCCCGCGACAAGAACGACGACAACAGCGTCTACACCATGGCGGACGCGGTGTTCACCGCCTGCTTCCTGAATGCCATGAACCGTCATTGCGACATCGTGGGCATGGCAAATTTCGCGCCCATCCTTAATACACGCGGCTGCATCTACAGCCACGACGGCGGCATTGTCCTGCGCAGCACCTATCACGTGTTCGACCTGTATGTCAACCAGCTGGGCGATCAGGTGATCGACCTGTGGCAGCAAGGCGTTATGCCCGCGATGACCGTCCCCCACAAATGGGGCGGCGAGCGCACGGTGGACTGCCTCGACCTGCTGGCAACCACCTTCTCCGACAACCCGGGCATGGCCATCGCCGCTGTCAACAAGGACGCGGAGCATGCGCATGCCATCGCCATCCCGCTGGACAATCCCGCCCGCATCACCCTGCTGACCCTGAACGGCGATAGCAAGGATGCATACAACACTGTCGGCTATGAGGGTGTACAGGTTACCGAAAGGGCGATTGGTCTGTGCAGCAGTGCGATCGAAATTGAACTTCCGGCACATTTGGTCAATGTAATCCGCATTGGATGAATAAGGTAATCTGCATCATCTCCAAGAAGAGATTGAAGTTCGCCACCCTCCTGCATGCGGGGCAGATGTCCCTGACGGTGATGGTCTTCACTCTGCTGATCTGCTTGGCGGCAGCTGTTTCATTGGCAGGGCGCTGGCTGCAATCGCTCTGAACACCTCTTTCGTCAGCATGAAGAAGGCTGGTATTCGGTCTATGATCCACGGCTTCATCATTTCTGCGCTGGTAGTGATCGTGGCACTTCTGGTCGTGATGGGCATGTGGATCGTGTAATCACAGATCACTGTACATGAAATGAGCCGCTGGCGGTGCTGCCAGCGGCTTTGTGATTCTCCAGTTGGAAAATCTGGTTTGTCTATGTTCGGTATTTCGAATCATACATGTAATGAAAACATCCTTGACAAAACTACTCGAAGCGGAAGGAGCCCTCAAACAGTTTACGCAGTATGCAAAGGTAAATACAGGCCCGGAAGTCTTCTCCTCAGTACCCCATCGCCTCATCCACCAGGACGACGGTGTAGGGCCGCTTACCAGTGGGGTGCTCCTGTATGGTGATGATGTTGCAGAAGCCGCCGGGGCAGCTGTCGGGATCGCACTTGCCCGTCTGGCCGCAGGGGAAGGGGAGGTTCAGCCGCTGCGCATTGGGCGGGCAGGCTTCGCGCTTGATGCGGGCAAGGGCTTGCGGATAGCCGCCGTCCACCAGCTTGTTCACGCCCACGACGGCGATCACCTGCTTCGGGCCGTGGATCATCGCGGCGACGCGGTTGCCCGTGCCGTCAATGTTGACGAGCTGGCCGTCGCGGGTCACGGCGTTGGCGGAGCAGAGGTAGACGTCAGCGGCGTGTGCGGCGGGGAAGGCCGCGGCGCCCTGCTCCAGCCAGTGCCAGTGGACGGGATGCCCGGCGGATTGCAGGCTTTCCGCCAGCCCCAGCTCTCGGATGGTCATGCTGCCGCCCGCGCCGACGGACGCGCCTTCGGGAATCAGGGACAGCACCAGCTGCGCCGCCTCTGCCTTCGTGGCGGCGTGATGGACGGTGAAGCCGCGCTTTGCAAGGGCGGCGGAAACGGTGGTCATCAGGTCGGTCATGGGGCTTCCTCCTTATTGGCTGTGGTGGATTTGCGGCAAAATGGGATCGTGTATCCGTCATGGGTCGCTTCGCAGGTCAGTACACCCGGTACATGCCGCTGAGCATCAGCAGGCAGAAGAAATACAGGCAGTTGTCGTAATAGCGGCGGGGGCCCTTGCGGAGCGGCTCGTTCCAGAAGCGGCGTAGCCATGCATCGGCGTGGGGGCTGTCGGAGGCGATGGATGCGGCGGCGAACACGGCCGTCATGGCGACGGGGTGCATCGCCGGTTCGTCCGTGGCCGTGCCGTCCAGCTGATATGCGCGGAAGTCCTCCTGCGCGATGGGGGCGAAGAAGTTCTGCAGATTCGTCACGACCTGCGCGGTGCGGTCGTTCCGGCCGAACCACAGCGTATCCAGCGCGATGTTCATCGCCACGCGGTATGCGTCGGAATAGTAGGCGAAGGGCTTGCGGAACATCAGCCGCGTCGTGCCGTCATACTCGGTGTATTCCGCGGACATGCCGGTCACGGGGTGGGCGGAATCGGCGATGAAGCGCCGGGACGCGCGGGCCGCCTCCTGCCAGAACGTCCGGTCGCAGTGGTCGGCGCGGTCGGCGAACAGCTCGTAGAAATGTGGCAGATGATAGCTTGGGTCGGTGTAGGGTGTGTCGGGGACGAAGCGGATGTAGTGGTTGTCCGGGTCCCACATCGGCTGGCCCGTCGGCACCAGCTCATGCTGGTGGACGCAGTGGCGCAGGATCGTCCGCGCCTGCCTAGTATAGTCGAAGATCCCCTCGCCGTCGCCCCAGCGGGCGGACGCCATGAACAGCGCCATGGCGAAGTACTCCTCGCCGTCGGGTGCGGGCCCCTCGGCGTTGTGCCTGCCGTCCAGCTGCACGGACCAGGCGAAATACCCCTGATGCAGCCCTTCCTTAAGCAGCATGTACCGCTCGGAGAACGTCCACAGCTTGTCAAAAAGATCCTGCCGGTCCATCTGTACGGCCATCATCATGCCGTAGGACATGCCTTCGGTGCGCGCGTCGTGGTTGCCGGTATCTTCCATGCAGCCGGAATCCGGGTCGATATCGTGATAAAACTTCTCTTCCGGGTCGGAGAATATGGTCCGGAAGGCCGCCTGCACGCGCTGCCGGGCCTGCTCGTCCGTCACGCCGATGCGGGCAAAATAGTTGGGATAGCTGCGTTCCATCTGCTTTCCTCCTGAACGATTGCGGATATGTGCAGATTCGACATGATCAAACGAATCCCTGCCTTGCGGCGTTGTATTTCCGGTGTGCGCCGCGTATGAAACGGGACGCCGTTGACAACACTGACCGTGTGTGCTACAATAGGAAACGGAATCCCACTGTTTCACTCGGCTGATATCGGTCGGAGAAGGAGCATGACCTATGGAGCTGAATCAACGCATGAAGCGCATATATCTGGACAACGCCGCAACGACCGCCTGTGCACCGGAGGTCGTGGAGGCGATGCTGCCCTATTTCACGGAGGTATTCGGGAACGCCTCGTCCATCCATGCCTATGGCCGGGAGGCCAAGCGGGCCATCGAGGCTGCGCGCCGGCAGGTCGCCAGGGCGCTGAACGCGGCCATTCCGCAGGAGATCATCTTCACCGCCGGCGGCTCGGAGAGCGACAACTGGGCGATCAAGGGCGCGGCGTTCTCCCGGAAGGAGAAGGGCAGGCACATCATCACCACCGCCATCGAGCACCACGCGGTGCTGCACACCTGTCAGTGGCTGGAGAAGCAGTGCGGCTTCGAGGTGACGTATCTGCCGGTGGACGCGGACGGCAAGGTCAGCGCGGCGGCGGTGGAGAAGGCGATCCGCCCGGACACGGTGCTGGTGTCGGTGATGGCGGCGAACAACGAGATCGGCACCCTGCAGCCCATCGCGGAGATCGGTACGGTGTGCCGGGCGCGGGGCGTGCTGTTCCATACGGACGCGGTGCAGGCGGTCGGGGCGATCCCGCTGGATGTGCAGGCGATGAACATCGACCTGCTCTCTCTTTCGGGACACAAGTTCCACGGCCCCAAGGGCGTGGGCGCGCTCTATGTCCGCAAGGGGCTGAAGCTGGACAACCTCATCCACGGTGGCGCACAGGAGCGCGGCTTCCGCGCAGGAACGGAGAATCTGCCGGGGATCGTCGGCATGGGCCGGGCGATTGAGCTGGCGGCGGAGCGGCTGACGGAGAACGCACAGCGGATGATCCGCCTGCGCGACCGGCTGATCACCGGGATCATGGAGCGCGTGCCGGAGGTGCGGCTGAACGGGCACCCGACGGACCGCTTGCCGAACAACTGCAACCTGTCCTTCAAGTACATCGAGGGCGAGGCGCTGCTGCTGCGGCTGGATCTGGCGGGGATCGCCGGTTCCTCCGGGTCCGCATGCACCTCGGGGACGCTCGATCCCAGCCATGTGCTGCTGGCGATCGGCCTGCCCCACGCCATCGCCCACGGCTCCCTGCGCCTGACCCTCGGCGCGGACACGACGGATGAAGACATCGACGCGGTACTCGATCGGCTGCCCCCGATCGTGCAGGACCTGCGGGCGATGAGTGCGATGAATGCATCCAACATGCTGTGAGGAGGAATGCGCATGTATTCTGAAAAGGTGATGGATCACTTCGCCAACCCGCGCAACGTGGGCGATATCGAAAATGCCAGCGGCACCGGCACGGTCGGCAACGCCAAATGCGGGGATATCATGAAGATGGACATCCTCGTGGAGGACGGCGTGATCACGGACGTGAAGTTCAAGACCTTCGGCTGCGGCGCGGCGATCGCGACCAGCTCCATGGCGACGGAGATGGTCAAGGGAAAGACCATCGAGGAGGCGCTGCAGCTGACCAACAAGGCGGTCGCTGAGGCGCTGGACGGACTCCCGCCGGTGAAGATGCACTGCTCGCTCCTGGCGGAGGAGGCGATCCACGCGGCCATCGCGGACTACCAGCGCAGACAGGCGGAAAACTGAAGAATCATGCAGTAGAAAAGACCGTCCGGCGAACCGGGCGGCCTTTTGATATGCGGATCAGATGTACTGCGTCTCGCCGGACTGCTCCAGTGCGGGGAGGGGAGAGGCGCTGGCGGGCGTCTGGTTCCTGTCGGAATCCCAGGTGCTGTAACGGGTGTAGAAGCAGGCATTGGCGACCGAGGTGAGGAGGTTGAGATACATGCCGCCCGCGGCCAGTGCTACCACCGCGAGCATCGACAGGACCACGCCCGCGATCGCATGCAGCGCAAAGCCGATCAGCACGAGAATGACCAGCAGGCTGACCGCCGCAGAGGCGGCAAAGGTGAAGGGGAACTGCAGGCGGAACAGCTGGAGCTTGGCGCCCTCCATCATCCAGCGGCTGTGCTCGGCAGCGCTGAATACGCCGATCTGCGGGCGATCCGCATAGATGTGGTGCGCCATGGCGTAGCGGAAGGAGCAGCGGATGATGAACACGAACATCAGCACATAGCCCGCCATGATGAGGATGGTGGCGAGCACCATCCCTGCCGGAACGGCGGAGGCTGCGTCGGTCTGGAAGCCGGCGATGATCACGCCTGCGAGCATGATCGCGGCGCCGGCCAGCATCCACAGGAAGATCTTCAGCCCGATCCACAGGCCCAGCCCGAAGCCGCCCATGCAGTTCCGCATGCGGCTGAACAGGAGCGTGACGGGCGCGTCCGAATCGCGGGACATGCGGATGTGCGCGTTGGTCCGGCCCAGATTGAGGCCGATGATGACGATGGCCCAGAACAGCATCAGCAGCAGCCCCGCGATGGGCAGCCACAGCCCCATCGCCGCCTCGCCGGCCGCGGAGACGACGACCGCAGAGATCACCATCATGCCGATGAACACGGCCAGGTAGGACACGCCGGTGATCATGCCGTTGAGCAGGTCGATGACCAGCGCGTTGACGATGTTGCGGTGGACTGTGCGGATGGCGTGCCGGCGGATCTCGCTGTTGTGCAGCGTCATGCGGTACAGCGGCGGGTATTCGGCAGAGGCCAGATCGCCGCAGTGGGCAGCGTAGTAGCAGGCCTGCGTTACCTGCGTCAGCAGGGTCAGGTAGATGCTCGTGACGATGCCGACCGCGCAGAGGATGACCGCCATAACGACCGCCAGCCAGTGCAGGTCCAGGGGCAGCATGCTGATGATCCAGCCGGTCAGCTCGAGGGCCAGAGCGATCAGGAATGCCAGCAGCGCATAGGGCACCGTCAGGCGGAACAGCTCGAACTTGCGGCCCGTCATCATGATCGTGCTGCGCTTGACCGAGCCGAAGGCGCCGTTTCGCGGGTCATCCGCGGCGAAATACATCGCCATGGCATAGCGGTAGGCGGCGATGATGATGCATACGAGCGTGACGATAACGATGATGACGGGCATGACCGTCAGGAGCACCTCGCTCCTGAGCAGCGTCGCAGCGATCGCGCCGACCAGCGCAACGCCAAAGCCGGGCAGCGCCCACAGGAACAGCTTGACGCTCATCCACAGGTTCAGGCCGTAGGCGGTGAAGCAGTTTTTCATGCGGCTGAAGACGATGGAGACCGGAGGGCGCTCGCCCCGTGCGATGCGGATCAGGCCGTTCTGGAAGCCCATCGAGAGGCCGAGGGACAGCAGCTCGAACACCGGGATGCCGGCGAAGAGGATCGCGCAGGCGCCGGCAAGGCTCTTCAGGTCAAGGAAGTCGAGGGGCGAAATGTTGCTGAAGCGGCTGTAACGCTCGATCTGTGCCGCTGCCTCCTGCAGTGCGGGGACGGCGAAGGCGTAGGCCGCCGCCAGCCACGCGGCGAGCAAGGCAAAGATGATGCCGAAGGTGATCAGGGACATCAGCAAGAGGCGGCCGAGATGCTGCCGGGTCAGGAGACGGGCGTCGCTGCGGATCTGGCGATTCGGGAGATTGTTCATCATTTGTGCTTCCTTTCCTGCCGGGGGCAGATCACGAGAAGAGCTGCTCCAGCTCCTCGTATTTTTCGTGGGTGATGAGCGCGTCCTGCTGGATGCCCTTGAGGCGGACGACATAGGTCCAGCGGCCGTAAGGGGTGATGTTGCTGATGCAGTTGAGGTTGATGATGTAGCTCTTGTGGCAGCGGAAGAAGACGGCGGGATCGAGGCGGGCCTCCGTTTCGGACAGGGAATCGCCGGTCACGTAGCGCTCGCCGCCGGAGGTGTAGATGACGGTGGAGCGGTCCTCGCGCTGCACGAGGACGATGTCCGCCGTGTTCACGAAGGAGACGCCCTCCTTGTGGTGCAGCATCAGCCGTGCGGCGGCCTTGCGCGGCGCCGGGGCCGCAGGGACGGGGAGCGCCTCCTCGTCCTTGTCGGGGTTCAGGCGGTCGCGGGCACGTTCGAGGGTCCGCAGCACGCGGTCTACCTTGAAGGGCTTGATCAGGTAGTCGAAGGCGTACACCTCGAAGGCGTCGCCCATGTACTGATCGTGTGCGGTGGCGAAGATCATGATGATGGAGGGGTCCATGTCCTGAATGATGCGGGCGGCCTCCACGCCGGTCTTGCCGGGCATTTCCACATCGAGGAAAACGATCTGCGGATGCAGCTTTTCCACCAGCTCCAGCAGCTCCAGACCGTCCTTCGCCTCGCCCACCAGCTCAAAGCCCTCGACCTTGCCGATCATTTTCCGCTCGATGCGGCGCATGTCCTCGTTGTCATCTGCGATGATCACCCTGATATTGTCCATATTCCTCAGACTCCTTGCGTATTCACATATCTATACGCACAATGTTCGCCGTGCGTTTCAAAAATCCTGTTTTTCAGCCAAATAAAGGAGGCAGCCGCTTATGCAGCTGCCCCCATGAGTGTGTGTGGTTCCTGATCAGCGGGCTCTGCGCTGGCAGGGGCGGGTGAGCACCTCCTGCATGACGAAGGCCTTGACCATGTTTTCGCCCGTCCAGTCCAGCGTGATGCCGGGCTGTGCGGCCTGTTCGGCAGTGCTGATGGCCGCGCGGGTCTTGGGCAGCTGCTCCTCGTGGCAGGGGTCCTTGCCCTCGCTGCTCTTGAAGTTCAGGCTGCCGGTGGCGTCGTGTACGTCGCAGTCCGGGTCCAGGTGCGTGTGCACGGTGGGCTGGGCGACGGCCGGTGGCTCATCGTGCCGGGGCAGCATGGAGGAGAAGGAGACGGGCTGGGATGCCGGGGCGGCCTGCTGCGGCTTGGGGATATTCCCCGCCGGCGGGAACACGTTCCTGGCCTGCTCTTTCTTCTTCTTGCTGGATGAGCTCGCAATCGCTGCGATGATGCCGATGATGATGACAATGAGGCTGAAGAAATCTTCCACAGACGTTTACTCCCTTCCAGAAGGATCGCGGTCATCGGGCGTGTGCCCGACGGGGCTTACTTCTTGTCGGGCTGGGCAGTCTGCTGGGGCTGGCTGGCCTTGGCGATGGAGTCGCGCATGGTGGTGTCGGCGATGGTGTTCTGCATCTGGTAGTAGTCCAGCACGCCCAGCTTGCCTTCACGCAGCGCGGCAGCCATGGCACGCGGCACCTCGGCCTCGGCCTCGACGACCTTGGCGCGCATCTCCTGCACGCTGGCCTTCATCTCCTGCTCGTGAGCGACAGCCATGGCGCGGCGCTCCTCGGCCTTTGCCTGAGCGATGCGGCGGTCGGCCTCGGCCTGGTCCATCATCAGCTGAGCGCCGATGTTGCGGCCAACGTCCACGTCCGCGATGTCGATGGACAGGATCTCGTAAGCGGTGCCGGCGTCCAGACCCTTGGCCAGCACGGTGCGGCTGATCAGGTCAGGATTCTCCAGAACTTCCTTGTGGGTCGAGGCGGAACCGACGGTGGTGACGATGCCCTCGCCGACGCGGGCGATGACGGTCTCCTCACCGGCGCCGCCGACCAGACGGCCGATGTCGGTACGCACGGTCACGCGGGCCTTGGCGCGCAGCTCGATGCCGTCCTTGGCGATGGCGGCGACGACAGGGGTCTCGATGACCTTGGGGGTAACGGACATCTGCACGGCCTGGAACACGTCGCGGCCGGCCAGGTCGATGGCGCAGGCCTTCTCGAAGGGCAGGTCGATGTTCGCGCGCTGGGCGGCGATGAGGGCGTTGATGACGCGGTCGACGTTGCCGCCGGCCAGCAGATGGGTTTCAAGCTGGTTGATCTTCACGTCCAGACCGGCCTTGACCGCCTTGATCATGGGGTTGACCAGGCGCTTGGGCTGCACGCGGCGGATCTTCATGCCCACGAGGGAGCCGATGCTCACGCGCACGCCGCTGGCCAGCGCGGTGAACCACAGGCCCAGCGGGACGATGGAGAGGAAGATGCAGATGGCGATGATGGCGAAGAGAATGATGAACGGAATGAGCATACCGATTTCCATGGTGTTACCTCCCTATATTATGTACCGCCCTTTGAGTAATCGCTGATTTATTCGGCAGCGACGCTGGCAATGCCTTTTCCGCCATCTGCTGCTTGTAAAAATCTCGATTTACCTCCAGTAAACCTTCGCTTTTTGCAATTGC
Source organism: Clostridiales bacterium (assembly GCA_015056155.1). GTDB lineage: Bacteria > Bacillota > Clostridia > Christensenellales > Aristaeellaceae > UBA11524. The sequence continues at coordinate 10,074 of SVGU01000048.1, read as the reverse complement.
ATCTGACGAAAAATTCATTCGCCATCGCACCACCTCATCAAATCATCGCTTACCTGAGCGGCGATCAGCCTTGGTAAACGGTTTGTCAGACGGCGCGGACGAGGATCTTCTGGCCCTCGACGCTGATGATGCGGACCTTCGTGCCGGGCTGGACGAAGCTGCCCTCGCTGGACACGTTCAGGCGGACGCCGTCGAAATCGGCGATGCCCGTGGGCCGCAGCACCGTGCTGGTCGTACCCTCGCGGCCGACGAAGACCTCCATGTCCTCGGACGCGCGGTAGCCGGCTTCGTTGCTTTCAGTCTCGTGCAGGATGATCTGGCTCTTGCTCAGCTTGCCCTTGGACAGGCTTCGCAGCGACGTCGATATGGCGATCGCCAGCGTTGCCAGCACGATCAGCAGCAGTCCCAGCGTGGCCATCGGGCCGTGGGCGTTCCACGTCAGCACCAGCGTGATCACCTCCAGCACGATGCCGGTGATGCCCGGAGCGCCGAAGCCCGGCATGAATGCCTCCAGGATCAGGAAGCCGATGCCCAGCAGGAAGCAGACGATGATCGGCAGGTTCTGTGCGCAGAAATTCAGAATTTCAGCCACTGGTTTTTCCTCCTTCTTTCAAGGATACGGGAACACTTCCCGTCCATTTCTACGGTGCCAGTATAGCACAAGGCCTGCGGAAGGGGAATAGACTTTGCTCCAAATATACATTTTCGCGTCTCAAATGTCAGCGCTGCTCCGCTTCGGCGTCCAGCAGGGCCTTCAGCTTCACGAGGTCGTCCTGGTAGACCTCCTGCAGCGCCCGGTTGTAGATGATGCTGGCCGGGTGGTACAGGGGGAAAAGCGGGAAGGCGGCGGTCTGCTTTTCGTGGGTCACGGAGGCTTCCGTCAGGCTGCCGTGGAGGCTGCCGATGATGGCTTTGCTGCCGGCCAGCGCCTTGAGCGCCACGTTTCCCAGCGTCACGATGAGCCGGGGCTGCACCAGGAGGATCTCCTCGTACAGGTAGGGGGTGAAGAGCGCCAGCTCCTCCCGGTTGGGCGGACGGTTCGAGACGCGCCCCTTTTCGCTGACCCTCGTGGGGCGCACCTTGACGACGTTGCTGATGTAGATCTCCTCCCGCTTCAGCCCCACGACGTCCAGAAAGCCGTCCAGATTCTTTCCTGCCTTGCCCACGAAGGGACGGCGCTGCAGCGTTTCCTGCTCGCCGGGCGCTTCGCCGATGAGCATGATGGCCGGGCGGTCGTGCTGTCCCTCGCCGAAGACGAGGACCTTCTCCTCTGCGGGCCAGAGGGAGGAAAAGAAGCGCGTCATTTTCTGCTGAAAGCTTTGCATGCCAAAACCTCCATGGTCGAGCGATGTGTGCATAGCCTGCCCGTCAGGCTTGCGGATAATGCAGCGTCCAGGTCATGCCGTCCTCCGCGCAGACCGTGTCGGGAAAGATATTCTGCGCATTCGGCAGGAATTCGAGGGGATCGTCGATGCTGGTGCTGAAATGGGTCAGGACAAGCTGCCCGGCCTCCGCGTCCCGCGCCAGCGCGGCGGCCTCCCGGTAGAGCATGTGGTGGTTCTTGATGGCCAGCGGGTACTTCTCCTCCGCGCCGTACATGCCCTCGAGGATCATCATGTCGCAGCGGAAGCCGTGATCCGCGATCTCCGGCATCGGGCGGGTATCCGTGGCGAACAGCACCGTGATGCCGCGCCGGGGGGCGCCCATGACCTGCTCAGGGCGGAAGGTCACGCCGTCTGCTTCGACGGTCTCGCCCTTCTGCAGCCGCTTCCAGCAGGGGAGCGGAACGCCCAGCGCCCGCGCCTTGTCCGGGTCGAAGGCAGCCGGACGGGGAAGATGCAGCCGGTAGCCGAGGCAGGGCATGCCGTGATCCAGCGGGAAGGGCGTGATCTCCAGGCCGATCAGCCGGAAGGGCTCCTCGTCGCCCCGGAGCTCATGCAGCACCACTGGGAAGGTCAGCTGCGGCGCGATCACCCGCAGGCCGCCCACGATGTAGGGCAGCCCCGCCGGGCCGTAGATGTGCAGCGGCTCGGTCCGCATCGCCTTGGTCAGCGCCAGCAGCATGCCGGGCAAGCCGGAGCAGTGATCGGCATGGAAGTGGGTGATCAGGATGCCGTCGATGCACTGCATGCCCCAGCCGAGCTTCTGCACGCCCACCTGCGTCCCTTCGCCGCAGTCGATGAGCAGGGAGCGTCCGTTCACGCGGACATACAGGCTGGAAAGCGCGCGTTCAGGCATGGGCATCGTGCCGCCGGTGCCGAGGGTGCAAAGGTCGATCATGCGGGAGCCTCCTTGGATAAGCTGGGGATAAGTTTCGCCGCCGGCCAGCGGAATTCCTGCGCAGAACATGAAAAGAGCCGCGCCATTGCGACGCGGCCCTGGGGATTACCTGACCTTGCGCAGCTCCCGGACGAGGCGGGGTGCGACGAAAATACCGATGGCGATGCACAGGATGCATTCAGGCAGCATGTATGAACCGTTGTAAACGATGGAATAGAGCTCGGGGCTCATGCCCTCGGGCGTCCATTCTCTGTAAAACACCACGCCGGAGGTGAAGGAAGCCAGGAAACGGCCCAGACAGCCAGCGAAGAAGCCAAGGGTCAGACCGAGCTTTTCATTCTCCATTTTGCCAAAGACGCCCGCCAGACCCAGCAAACCAAAGGCGATGGGGTAGTCCAGCAGGTTCGGGATCGCGCCCAGCGCTGCAAAGCGTGCGCCGTCCAGCAGGAACTGCATCACGCCGTAGAGCGCGCCCAGCGTCAGACCGGGGATCGTGCCGTAAACATAGGCGAACAGCAGCAGGGGCAGCATGCTGGCGGGGGTGACAGAGCCGCCAAAGGGCATGTCCCAGAGCTTGACGAGGCTCAGCACGGACGCAAGTGCCATGCACATCGCGCCCACGGACATGGTGCGGGCCGTCCAGAAGGACTTGCCGCTCTTCTTGCGCAGCAGAACGAAGGCCGCAACGCCGCCGGCCAGCAGCACGATCATCAGCGGCCAGCCCCAGGAAACATCGAAGGCGGCCTCAAACCAGCCGGGCTCGGCTGCAGCGGCGGCCTCCTCGGCAAATGCACGGGAAATCAGATGGAACATGGGAAAATCCTCCTTTGCGACGCATCCTTATTCAGGCGTTCCCTGTTTATCAGGAGAAGCCTGCGCAAATGAAAAACCCGCGTGTTCAACGCGGGAAAGCAGGATGGCTGCTTCGCAGTACTGCTTTACAGTCCGGATCTGCAAAACAGAAATACAACGAAGTGGCCCCGCTTCCCTACGGTAGGATGACCTACACAGGTTCCAAGGGTGTTTCTCAGCGGCGACGGTTGCCCGTGCCGCACCCCCAGCGGTGGATGCGATTTTCGTATTTTATTATAGCACCAGTGCGGAATTTGTCAACAGCCTGCCGGAAAAAACAAAAAAAGCTCGCCAAGCGGCGGAATCTGCGGTACAATAGATTCGTTAAGTGTGAGAGGGAGGTGCACAGGATGCATCATTTCTTTGCTTATGTCGCCCGGCTGCGGTATATCCGGCGGTGGGGGCTGATGCGCTCCGTGATGCCGGAGAACGACGCGGAGCATTCCCTGCAGGTGGCGATGATCGCCCATGCCATCGCTGTCATCGGCCGGGACAGCTACGGCCGCGCCTGCGACCCGGAGCATGTTCTGGCGCTGGGCGTGTATCACGATGCGTCGGAAGTCATCACCGGCGATATGCCCACGCCGGTCAAGTACCATTCGCCGGAGCTGCGCGGGGCCTACAAGGGCGTGGAGCGCATGGCGAACGAGCGGCTGCTGTCGATGTTGCCCGGGGAGATGCGGCCGGCCTACACGCCATACCTGTCCGAGCCGGAGGGGTATGACCGGGCGGTCGTCAAGGCGGCGGACTCCATCAGCGCGTATGTGAAGTGCATCGAGGAGAAGCGCGCGGGCAACCGGGAGTTTGAAGCGGCGGGCGTTTCGATCCGCAAGAGCCTTGCGGAGATCGATCTGCCGGAGGTGCAGGACTTCCTGCGGATGTTCCTGCCGTCCTTCGAACTGTCGCTGGACGAGCTGAACGGAGGCGGCGCAGAATGAGGCTTGGACTGACCAGCGCGGCCTTCTACGGCCGGTTTGAAACGGAGGATGCGGCGGCGCATCTGCGGTCGTTCCCGCTGGAGACATGCGAGATCTTTCTGGAGACGCCCTCGGAGTATTGCCGCGCGTTCGGCGAAACCGTCCGGGAAAAGCTGAACGGGCTGCACTGCACCACGGTCCATCCGCTGGGCACGCAGTTCGAGCAGCAGCTCTTCGGCCGCAGCGCCCGTCAGGTGGAGGACGCATTCCGCCTGTTCGCCGGCGTGTGCGACGCGGGGCAGGCCATCGGCGCGAAGTACTATGTGTTCCACGGCCCCTTTGGGGTGCATGCGCCGCTGAAGCCGGAAAAGATCCAGCGCCTGCCGGAAACCTACGCCCGGATGCAGGAAACTGCCGCCGCGCGGGGGATGACGGTGCTGTGGGAGAACGTCCACTGGTGCTCCTGCCGGGGGCCGGAGGAGGTGCGGACGCTGAAGCGGCTGCTGCCGGAGGTGTGCTTCGTGCTGGATACGAAGCAGGCGATGCGGGCTGGATACGCGCCGCAGCAGGTGCTGGAGGCCATGGGCGACCGGGTGCGCCATGTGCATGTGCTGGACGCAGCGCCGGACGGAAGCCTCTGCCTGCCCGGGGAGGGGACGATCGACTGGCGCGGACTGATGGCGCAGCTGCGGGCGCAGGGCTTTGACGGCAGCGTCATTCTGGAGCCCTACGACTACCTCGCCCGGGACGAGAGCGCCCTGCGCCGCAGCCTCGCGTTCCTGGACGGCTGCCTGCACGGCTGAATCCCGAACAACCTGCGGCGGCGTATTGCAATTTCCGCCGGGAAACGCTATAATGAATAAATGTGAGTACGCAATCAATCCGCAAGGAGGAACGAAACATATGAAGCTGATGAAGAGGCTGACCGCGCTGCTGCTGGCGCTGGTGATGCTGCTGGGCATGACGGCCGCGGCAGAGGACGAGCTGCCCGATTCGCTGGACATGGAGGACATCGTCGTCGTGGACGGCGTGGCGATCAACGAGGCCGGCGAGGAGATCGAGGGCTTCGTCATCCCGGAGGAGCTGCAGGAGGTCGTGGAGATCCTCGATGCGGAGATCGACGATACCGTGGATGTGGGCTCCCTGGAGCTGAACGAGAACCTGCCGGACAATGTGATCAACATCCTTCTGATCGGCATCGACAGCCGCTCGGAGGAGCTGGACGAGTCCAACCAGCACGGCGATGTGCAGATCATCGTGTCCATCAACAAGGAGGAGGGCACGATCAAGCTGACCTCCGTCCTGCGCGACCTGTACGTGACCATCCCCGGCTACAAGAGCAAGAACCGCATCAACGTCGCCTACCAGCGCGGCGGCGGCGAGCTGGCCATGCGCACGATCAACCACAATTTCCAGATGAACATCGAGCATTATGTGGTGATCAACTTCTTCGGCCTGGCGTCCATCATTGACAGCCTGGGCGGCATGGACATCGAGCTGACGAAGCAGGAGGCCGGCGCGATCAACGCCTACATCAAGAAGCATCCGCCGAAGTACGACAACCAGGGCGACGATTATGAGCGCGTCCCGCTGGAGAAGGTCAACGGCGTGCAGCATCTGGACGGCATCCAGGCGGTCATGTACGCCCGCCTGCGCTCCATCGACAATGACTTCGCCCGCTCTGCCCGCCAGCGCAACCTGCTGGAGCTGCTGCTGAAGAAGGTCACCGAGGGCGGCATGGACTTCGACAAGCTCTTCAGCCTGCTGGAGACCTGCCTGCCCTATGCGAAGACCAACATGAGCCTGAGCGACATGGGCAGCATCGCCATGACCGTGCTGCAGAGCGGCCTGCTGGACCGCGTGGCCGAGGGCGGCAGCCTGCTGGAGCAGAACCGCATCCCCATGGATGACACGTGGAAGTACGACACCACCGATTCCGGCGCGTCCGTCGTGGTCTTCCGCACCTCCAAGCGCCTGAAGGAGAACATCGAGGCGCTGCATGAGTTCATCTACGGCGAGTACTATCCGGCTGATTGATCCGCGATTCACCCACAGCTGTCTTCGGCTGTGGGTGTTTCTGTCAAAGAAGGAGGGACACGGATGTGTGACTATTCGGAGCAGAACAGGAAGGCGTGGGAGTACGATGCGTATGCCTTCTGGTGCCGCGAGGCGGGCCAGCCGGAGGAGCGGGGCCGGGCGATCGCGGCCGACCCGAAGGGGGCGCTGCGGCGGTACGCGGCGTATTTCGGCGAGGTCGCTGGGCTGCGCATCGCCAACATCTGCGGCTCCTGCGGCAAAAAGGCGGTGCCGCTGGCGCTCCTGGGCGCGGAGGTGACGGTGTTCGACATCTCCCGCGAAAACCAGCGGTATGCCCTGGAGATGGCCCATGCAGCCGGAGCGGCGCTGGACTATCAGGTCTGCGATGTGCTTCGGATCGACATGGCTCGCTTCGGCGGCTGTTTCGACGTGGTGTTCATGGAGGGCGGCGTGCTGCACTACTTCCATGATATCGGGCAGTTCATGGCCGTGATGCATGGTCTCCTCAGGCCCGGCGGGCGGATGATCCTGAGCGATTTCCACCCCTTCACGAAAATGCAGGACACCCTCGGATTGCAGACGCGTACGATGGGCTACTTCTCCACGGAGGTTTTCGATGGGGAGATGGCGCACGCCCGCTTCTATCCGGCGGAGGAGCGCGCCCGGTTCCCCCGATGCAGCCTGCGGAAGTACACCTTCAGCGAGATCGTCAACGGGATGCTCGGCGCGGGCTTCACGCTCCGGCGGCTGGATGAGCACCCGGCGTGGTACAATCCGGAGGTTCCGGGGGAGTTCACGATCCTCGCGGACAGGGTATAACAGCATACGAACAGGCCCCGGGGCATGGCGCTCCGGGGCTTGCGGTATATATGCGGATTACTTTTTCGCGGTGCTGGCCGCCCATTTGAGGACGGATTCGGCAGCGGCCTTCGTCATGCCGGGGACGGCGAGGAGCTGCTCTTCGGTCGCCTCGCGGATGGCCTTGAGGGAGCCGAGCTTCGTCAGCAATGCCTTGCGGCGCTTGGGGCCGATGCCGGGGATGTCCTCGAGCTGGCTGTGGATGCTGGCCTTGCCGCGCAGCCCGCGGTGGTGCGTGATGCAGAAGCGGTGCGCTTCGTCGCGGACGCGCTGGATCAGGTGAAGCTCCGGGGTGTGGTGGTCCAGGCAGATCGGCTCCTCCCGGTCGGGCAGGAAGATCTCCTCCTGCTTCTTCGCCAGGCCGAACATATAGACCTCGGCCTGCTCGCCGGGCCATGGCCCGACCCGGACACCCATGTCCAGCAGCGCCTGCCGGGCAAACCGCAGCTGCTGCGGGCCGCCGTCGATCAGCACGAGATCGGGCAGGTCGCTGAATTTGCCGCCCTTTGCGGGCAGCCCGGCGGCTTCGCGCTCGGCTCTTTCCTTCAAGCCATGCTCAAAGCGGCGGCCCAGCACCTCGTTGAGCGAGGCGAAGTCGTTCGCGCCCTCGACCGTCTTGATGCGGAAGTGGCGGTATTCCTTCTTTGCCGGTTCGCCGTCGATGAATACCACCATGCTTGCCACGCTCAGGACGCCCTGCGTGTTGGAGATGTCGTAGCCCTCGATGCGCCGGGGCGGATGGGGCAGCCCCAGTGCGCGTCCCAGCGCGGCGGCGGCGCCGGTGGTGCGCTCCTCCCGGATGGAGGCCTTGGCGTTGCGCTTTTGCAGCGCGTCGGCGGCGTTCTTGGCGGCGAGGAGGACCAGATCGTGCTTCTCGCCGCGCTTGGGGGTCAGGAGCGTCACCGCTGCGCCCTTCTGCTGGCGGAGCCATTGCTCCAGCTGCTCGCGGCTGCCGTCGGGGAGCGCCTGTACCAGGACATTGCGCGGGATCAGGTTGCCGTCCTCATAATACTGGGTGAGGAAGCCGGCCAGCACTTCGCCGGGGTCCTCGCTGCCTTCCCGGGGGAGGGCGATGTGGTCGCCGCCGATCATCCGCCCGCCGCGCACGTAGAACAGATGTACCATTGCGTCCAGCCCGTCCTGGGCAAGGGCGATCACGTCCTGTTCGCTCCGGTCGGTCTGGATGGCGATCTGCCGCTCCATCAGCCCCTCGATATCGCGGATCTTGTCGCGCAGGGCGGCGGCGCGTTCAAACTGCATCTTTTCCGCGCAGGCCATCATGTCCTTGTGCAGCACCTTCAGCACCTGCTGGTAGTCGCCGCCCAGGAAGGCCAGCACGCCGTCCATCATGTCCCAGTAGGCTTCCTCCGTGCACTTGCCGGCGCAGGGAGCCATGCACTTGCCGATCTCATAATTGACGCAGGGGCGGCAGGGCTTCTTCAGCGGCAGCTCCTTGCGGCAGGTGCGCAGGGGGAACACGCCGCGCACCGCCTCGATCACCTGGCGGACCGCCGTCGCGCCGATGTAGGGGCCGAAGTACTTGCTGCCGTCCTTCTGGCCGCCCTCGGGCATCCGCCGGGCCAGCTCCAGCCGGGGAAAGGGCTCCTTCAGGTTGACCCGCAGGTAGGGGTAGTGCTTGTCGTCCTTGAGGAGGATGTTGTAGTGCGGCTTGTGCAGCTTGATCAGGTTGCACTCCAGGCACAGCGCCTCCAGGTTCGAGTCGCACAGGAGGATGTCGAAATCCGCGATGTTGGCAATCATGGCCGCGACCTTCGGGGTATGATCTGTATCGCGGAAATAGGAGCGGACGCGGTTCTTGAGGTTGATCGCCTTGCCGACATAGATGATGGCGCCCTCGGCGTCCTTCATCAGGTAGCAGCCGGGGGAGTCGGGCAGCAGGCTGATCTTCCGTTCCAGCTGTTCGCCCCAGTCGATGCGGGCCATGGCGTTCACCGTCCTTTCTGATATGAGGGTATTATACGGGATGAACGGGGGAGAAGTCAATGAAAAAGGCTCCCATTGCGGGAGCCAGAGTGGTTACGGAGTACCGATAATGCGCTCGATGGCGGCGAGCATCTCGCGCAGAGCGGCGTCGGATACTGCGGGGGCGTCGAAATCGTCGATGTACAGCCAGATGCCGGGAGCGCTCACGTTGACCCAGACGCGGAGCTGGCTCCAAGGGGTGCGCCAGTAGAAGAAATTCGGGTCCATATCGCGTATATAACGGGATTCGACCGAATAGGGATACTGGAAGAAGCTGGTGTAAATGTCGTTTTCCGTGGAGACAGGGTTGGGAACGATCAGACAGGCGATGTCAATGTCGGGATTCCCGATGTAGGAGATCTCTCGGAAGTCATAGAAGGTTGGGGTAATCATGAACAGCTCCTCGTGTGCCAGCAGCTCCTCCGTGTGTGCGGCGATGTGGCGCATCATGGCTTCAGAGGGCGCGCTGTCGGATACATCAATGTCGCCGCGTACCATGTGGTCGACAAGCAGTGCCAGGGCAATGCAGAGCGGGATGATGATAAGCAGGATAATAAGCCAACGGGGAAGCTTCTTCATGACAGCGGCTCCTTTCGTAGACAGTTTATCTGCTTATATTATATCAGGTATGCCATCGGAAAAAAAGGGAACGCGGAGGGAACTGAATGTAACAATTCGCGGGACGGCGCGGCTGCCGGCATGTACCGGAGGAGGCTGTCTTACCCCATCTCCCCCTGCGTATAGGTTCCGTCCACCAGGTCGCCGATGCCGGCCAGCAGCATGATCACGCCCTGCACGCGGTGGGGCTGGATGATGTAGATGCCCCGTTGGTGCTTGTCCTCGGTGACGAGGTCGGCGGCGATGAGGGGCTTCAGGTGGTGGTACACCTGCCCGGTGGAGGAGAAGCCGCAGTCGCTGACCAGCTCGGCCACGGTGCGGGGCTTGCGCAGGATCGCCAGCAGCATGCTCAGCCGGTCGTTGCTGCCGATGCAGTTGAGCACCTTTTCCGCCGTGCGGTCTTCGATCAGGGTGAGCAGGCCGTCCGTGTTCAGGTCGTTCTTGACCCATGTGGACTGCCGCCCGCCGGAGGCGAACACGCCCATGTAGGTGATGCGGCCGGTGTTGCCGTTCTGGCCGCAACTGTCCT
>SVGU01000047.1 GCA_015056155.1 Clostridiales bacterium | reverse complement strand
TGCGTTTAATCCTTTATCCTTAACCGGTCTCACCGGCCAAGTTCAACTCATTCGGAATTACTGTCTCTTGTTTGCGTTATTTCTGTTCTGTATCGTTTTCAAGGTTCAGTGCTCACCCTCCGGCTTGTGGCCGCGCGAGTCAGCTTGGTTATAATATCACGGTTCCAGACTTTCGTCAACACCTTTTTTCACTTTTTTTCGACTTTTTTGCCTTCTTTTTCGTTTTGCGAACGCTTTTGGGAGTTCATTTCCGTTTGGTTCGCGCTTATCCGAACATTCGACTCGCCATTCGGAGGGTTCGTTACGCAAAAAGGAGCCGGTTTCCCAGCTCCTCTTCGCAGATTCTTTATTCCATTGTCTTCTCAATCATCATCAGGCGCGAATCGAGCTCCCTGATCAGCTGTTCCGTGGTGATCTCCCCACGCGCCCAGCGCTCCGTCATCGACTCCATCAGCGCACCGCCCGCCGCCGTGTCCTCCAGCGCATTGCAGCGGTGGATGTACATCGCCGGTTCGATCACCTTCAGGTAATTCTCGATCGCCGAGGGCGTCACGTTGTACTCCATGCGCTTCAGCTCCGTATTGATGTACAGCGCCTGTTCCCCGATCCATTTGTGCAGTCGCGCCTTCACGACGTCATCGGTCTCCGCGGCGAATTCTGCCTTCTTCTTTTCGAGGCGTTCCAGCTCATAGGCCAGGCTCTCCGCATAATAGGGGCTTTCCACAGGCTCCGTGCGCGTCGTCAGCAGGACATGGGCGTACTTGTCGTTCACCATCGCCAGATTCTCGTTCAGGAACTTCATCGCATACTCTGCATCGTCCGCATTCCTGTTGACGACCCAGAACTGCACGTTGTCCACGCCGGCGTGGAAGGGCGTCTCCGCCGTCAGCGTCAGCGGGATGAAGATGCGGTCACTGTATTCCTCCATATAGGAAGCCCAGTTGCCCACCAGCTGGCAGTTGATCCAGAACAGGCCCGTCTTGTAGTCGGACACCTCCGGATCCGTCATCTGCATGGACTGGTCCGTAAATTCGGTCTCCACCTTTTCCAGCCCCGCCATCAGCTCGCGGAAGACTGGATCATCAAAGCGGATCTCCTTCCCCTCCGCCTGACAATGCGCGACCCACATGTCGATCGTCATGTCCAGCAGGTAGCCGCGCGTGTTCTCCGTGTATTCGATGACCGCGTAATTCGGGTATTTGACGGCGAATTCACGGTCCCAGCGGGTGACGAATTCGTACAGCTCCAGCATATTCGTGGGCATGTCCTCCATCGTCAGGCCGATGTCCTTCATGGCTTTGCGGTTGACGAAGAAGCCCGTGTGGGAGATCGCCGTGGTGGGGACCGCCCAGATCTCGCCGTTCTCCCCCGTCACCAGCTCGCGGAAGGCCGGGTACAGCGCATCCACATACGCCTTGATCCCCGGATCGGCGGACAGGTCCATCAGCAGCCCCTCTGCCAGCAGCTTCTCATATTCGAAGCCGTCCACATCGGTCTCCAGCCGGGCGATGTCAGCGATGCTGTCCCCTTCTTCGCAGAAGCGCGCGCTGACCGAAGATTCGCCCATCACGCCGAACTCCAGCGGCACCTTCGGGTACTTTTCGCCGAAAGCCCGGGCAGCATTGTTGAAGGTTGCGCAGAGCACCTGCACGCTGTCCGGCGCCGTCATGCCCTCGACCAGATCGCGGACGATGGCCGAGTTGACCGAGGAGTGGATCAGCTGATCGCCGATCACGGACAGCTTCCCGCGGGTGGTCGTGTTCGTGTAGGCATAGCGCTGCGCTTCGCCCATCGCCTTGATGCCCATGATGCTGGTGTCCTGCTGGTAGAGCACCGCGTCCAGCTCCGGCGCGTACACGATGTCCGTGATGCGGCTGCTGGCGTCGATGCTCCCGACCCAGGTCAGCTTGTCCGTCGCCGGATCATAGCTGTACAGATTCCCCGGGAAAGCGGGAGTGGGCAGCGGATTGCCCGCCTCGTCCACCGCGCGGTCCGCACGGCAGAGGATCAGCAGCGTCCCGTCCTTGTAGGCGCAGATCGCATCGACCTGCGACGCTTCGAGGTCGTAGCAGCTGCCGTCGGTCAGGCTGATGCGCGTGATGCGCTGGCGGTTGACGCCCTTTTCGTTGGTGCTGCCGCTGGAGTACCAGTACAGGTATCCGCCGCAGGCCGCCACGTCGCTGGGGCTCCAGTACCAGCGCTCCTCATAATAGTCCTGATAGAACATGAAGGTCTCCTGCGCGGTGGCGACGTCGGTGAAGGTCGCCTCGCCGTCCGCGATGCTGATCTGGAAGATCAGGCCGTTCAGGGGATTGAGGCCCATCAGGCGTTCGCCGTCGGAGAAAATGGACACAAGGCCGTACTTCGCCGTCTCCTCGCCCACCGCTTTGTTGGCTTCCTCGATGGTCGGGTAATCGCTGGCGCGCAGCAGACCGCCCGCCGCCTTTTCAATGGCAGGCATGCCTTCCTTCCAGTGCCAGATCTGCTCTCCCTCATGGGTATAGACGCGGAAATACGCCGTGTCGCCCACCACCGCCGCATCCGTCATGACGCGGTATTCCTGCTCATGCAGCGCCTGATCCTCCGCGATCGTCATATCCGCCGCCAGCGCACCCGTCAGCAGCAGACACATGCACAGGCACATCGCCAGCGCCTGCCTCAGCCGTTTCTTCATTTACACTCATACCTCGCTTTCATCCATCATGCAGCCTGCGGACAGAAAAACGCTCCCCCGGTGCACAAACGGCCGGGGGAGCGCTTCCGTCCGCCGCCGTCACATAACAGACGGAACAGCCGGCGGAAATATTCCTTTCTTCTGGGAATGTTTACAAGTGTAACAGCCCTGCGTCATTTCAGCTCGGACAGCATCGTGCTGAGCTCCGTCAGACGGTTGGTCAGGTTGTTCAGATCCTCGATGGTGGTGTTACCGAGCTTGAGGTTGTTGGAGTAGCTGTCGATCACGCCGTAGAGCTGGGTGAACACCGTCGTGGGCACGTAGTAGCCATTGCCGCCGTGGACCGTGTTGTTGATCTCGTTGATCACGTCCACCGCGCGGATATTGGCGCGGATCTTGCCGAGGATGGCCGCCGACTCCGCGCCGCCGCTGCGGCTGAGGGAGTGGGTCGAGGTCATCGCGCTGTCGCACTCGGTCAGCATCCGGTTCACGAACGTCGTTTCACACCGGCTGCGGTACACGATCGCCTGTCCGCCCCAGATACCCAGCACGACCACCGCCACCAGCAGCACCACCAGCAGCACGCTGCGCATTCTGCCGCCGAACACCCGCGCCGGGGTATTCCGGACGCCGCCGGGGCCATAGGAATATTTGTTGGTCCATCGGTTCATCATATTCATCCCTCCAGCAGGACAGCACGGATATCGCCATGCGCCTGTTCTGATCCCGGAATTCAAGTCCTTTGCGGACCATCAACATCTTATCACAGTTTTCTGTTTGCGTAAAGGCGAACACGCTCTTTCCCGGCAGAATTGACAGAACTGTATAAACCTTTCCGTCTCCGGGCATGCTTTTTTCATACAAACTGACCCGAAAAGCAAGGAGGAACCCCCATGGCACAGATCCTCGGCGCGCTACTGGCCGCGCTTGAAATGGCACTGGCGCTGCTGTCGCCGCAGATGACGGTTCAGCGGCTGCGCAGCGGCGAATGGCTCCGGTTTCACGTCGTCGCGCAGGACGACAGCGCGGAAATGCAGCGCGTGAAAATCTGCGTGCGCGACGCGGTGCAGCAGTGCTACCGGGATAACCGGCTGCACACGAACGCCCCCATGCTGGCGCAGGCTGAAGCGCTCCTGCCGATGCTGTCGCAGGCTGCGGAGGAATCCACCCGCCGCGAGGGCTATGGAGGGGACGTCTCCGTTTCGCTGGAAACCTGCGCCTTCGGGGAGCGGCAGCTGAACGCCGCGACCATCCCCGCCGGGGAGTATCCCGCGCTGATGATCCGCCTGGGACAGGCGCATGGCCGCAACTGGTGGGGCCTGCTGGATCCGGATCTGTCGCTGTGGCTGGCCTGCATCCCGGATGACACCGGCGGAACGGAGATCGTGTGGGACTGGTCGTGGGCAGGGCTCTGGGCGGCGCTGTTCGGCCTGCCCCTGCTGGCAGAAGGAGCGTGACAGCATGCGCAGATGTGCATACGCCGCAGCGCTGCTCCTCGCGCTGCTTCCGCTGACCTTCGTGCAGGCTGCACCCCTGGTCACCATGGGCAGCCGCGGCGAACAGGTCGTGCTCATCCAGCAGGCGCTCCGGCAATGGGGGTATTACACCGGCGATGTGGACGGCCATTTCGGGCGCGGCACCTATCAGGCGGTGCTTGCCTTCCAGCGGCGTAACGGATTGCGGGCGGACGGCCGCGTCGGCAGCGCCACGGCGGCGGCCATGGGCGTGGACCTCACAGGGAGCGTCGCCGAGCCGCTGTACCGGGAGACGGAGCTAGCCCTGCTGGCCCGTCTCGTCAGCGGAGAAGCGCGGGGCGAACCCTACATCGGGCAGGTCGCCGTGGCCGCCGTGGTGCTAAACCGCGTCCGCAGCGACGAGTTCCCCGACACCGTCAGCGGCGTCATCTTCCAGCGCGGCGCCTTCGACGCCGTGTGGGACGGGCAGTTCGACATGCCCCCGACGGACAGCTGCATCCGTGCTGCCCGGGACGCCCTCAACGGCTGGGACCCCACCGGCGGCTGTCTCTACTATTATAATCCCGTCACCGCCACCAGCGACTGGATCTGGACGCGGCAGGTACAGCTGACCATCGGCCGGCACGCCTTCGCCATCTGAGGTGCATCATGAACAGATCGACCCCGATCCGCAACTGGATCATCGGCCTTTCCGCCTTCGCGCTGCTGCTGGCGCTGCTTCTGGCGCTGACCGTGCAGCTCCGCCGGGCACAGGCCGCCGAGCACACCCTGCATGAGACGACCCTCGCCGCCCTGACTGACGCCGCTGAGGAGGTCCAGCGCCTCGCCCTCGCCATGGACAAGCTGGGCGTCACCGTTTCCGGCAGACAGACCGCCGCCTTCCTCTATGAAGCCGTCGTCAGCGCCGACCGCGCCCGCCACAGCCTGACGCTCCTCCCTGCCGACAGTGCGCAGATGGCGCCGGTGCTGTCCTGGCTGTCCCGTCTGTCCGACACTGCCGGAGCGCTCCTGACCCGCATCGCCGGCGGCTTTCCCGTGACCACCGGCGAAATGGCGGACCTCTCCGCCGCACGTACGGAGCTGCGGCTCCTGCATGCGGAGCTCGACCTTGCGCGAGAAGCGCTGCTGGACGGTTCGCCCCTCGCGCAGGCGCTGCCGCCCACGGAGATCACCTCCGCCCCCACCGCGATGGAGCTGGCCGGGTATCGCGCGCTCCCGTCGGAGGAGATCGGCCCGGGCGCGGCCCTGCAGGTCGCACGGGACTTCGTTGGGACGGAGCGGGTCGTGTCCGTCGCGCCCGCCCCCGACACCACCGGCGCACTGCCCGCCTTTGGCGTGACCGTCCAGACCGCCGATGTACAATTGAATCTGGAGATCACCCGCCGGGGCGGCAAGGTGCTCCTGATGTCCCCGGAAACCGCCGGATTCGCAGCCGTGCAGTCCGTCGAAGCCTGCTGCGATGCGGCCGCCGCATTCCTGCGCGATCGCGGGTTTGCCACGATGGAGCCCGTTTGGTATCAGGTCTATGACGGCCTGTGCGTCGTCACCTGCGTGCATGTGCAGGAGGGCGCGCTCGTCTGGCCCGACCGGGCGCTGGTGCAGGTGCGCATGGACACGGCGGAGGTCGTTGGCCTGGAAGCCCGCAATTACTGGAAGAACCACATCCCCCGCAGGATCGGCCAGCCGCTCCTGTCGGCGCAGGAGGCCCGCGCCGCCCTCTCCCCGCAGGCGGAGGAGGTCAGCGTCCGCCCCGCCCTGCTGGAATCCCAGGGGCAGGAGCGCCTCTGCTGGCAGTTCACCCTCCGCCACAACGACGACACCTACATCAGCTTCATCGACGCCACGACCGGTCAGGAGCTGCGGCTGGAAAAGGTGATGCCGCTTGAATACGGCGCGATTCCGGCATGAAGGGAGGCACGCGGAATGATCTACATCCAGCTGGGCAACCGCGCCAAGGTAACGCCGGGGCAGCCGCTGCTGCTGGGCAGCGCCGCGCGGCTCATCGCCCCCGAAGGCGCCGGAGGGATCGTGCTCCCCTGCCCGGAAAAGACCGGCGTATGGAAGCTGCAGGCGATCGACGTCGCCCGGGCCGTCCGCGCCGCCTATCCGCAGGAGGCCATCACCCTCATGGGCGCCGACGTCTGCTACGTGCACCGGGTCGATGCGCCGAAACGCGACCTGACCCGGCCGCTGCGCACCGCCGCCGCATTCCTGATCCTGTGTCTGGGCGGCGCGCTGGGACTGGCATGGTTCCATTCCGACGTGGACATGCCCCGCGCGCAGGCCGCCGTCTACGAAGCCATCACCGGCGAAGCGCCTTCGGATATGCGCCTGATCACCGTTCCCTATGCCGTCGGCGTGGCCCTTGGCGTTGCTGTGTTCTACGCCCTCCCCTCCCGCAGCGCCACCACGCCGCTGGAGGTCAAGCTCACCGCCTATCAGGAGGACATGGAGAAAACGGAGGGCCGGGAGATTGAATAGCGCGCTCGCCGTCCTCATCGGGCTGATGACCGGCGCGGCGATGTCCGTGGCGGTCAGCTGCGTGTGGTGCGTGCTGCTGATCCCCGCCCGCATTCAGGACCGGCTTCAGGCAGGCTCTCCCTGCAGCCTGACCTGGGCGATCTGCACCGGGCTGATGCTCTCCGCGCTGCACAATGCGCTGGGGTTCACCCTGCCGCTGCCTCCCTGGTGCGGAGCTGCCGGGCTGGCGCTGGGCGGGATGTTCGTGGGCATGCTGGCCTCTGCGCTGGGGGAGATCCTCGAGGTCGCGCCGGTGCTGATGCGCCGCTTCCGCCTGGGCAATGTGTCCGCCGGCTTCCGCTTCATCATCATGCTGGGCAAGGAACTGGGCGCTGTGCTGGCCGCCCTTGCCTTCACAGGATAGCACAAGATCAGGAGGGATCCTCATGCAGCGATATGGAACGACGCAATTCATCCTCATCCGTCAACCCCGCCCCGCCGACCGGGAAAGCCGCCTGCTTCTGCGCCGGGACCGGAGCATGCAGCGCCCGCGAAGGGAGGCGGACCGCCTTGTTTGACAAGAACGCCCGACCCTCGCCCCGCAGGCAGGCGCAGCTGGACCGCTACAGCCGGCTCGTCGACCGGCTCTCCCCGAAGTCCCCGATGGCGCAAGGGCTGCTGCGCGCCTTCTGGGTCGGCGGCGCGATCTGCGCCCTGGGACAGTGCTTCATCGAAGCCGGTCTGCACTGGCTGGACATGACGCCCGCCTCCGCCTCCACCTTCGCCAGCGTGATGATCGTGCTCCTGACGGCATTGCTCACGGGCGTGGGCGTCTTCGACCGCATCGGGCAGTATGCAGGCGCGGGGGCATTCGTGCCCATCAGCGGCTTTGCCAATGCGATGGTCTCCCCGGCGATGGAATTCACCCGGGAGGGCCTCGTGCTGGGACTGGGCGCGAAGCTCTTCACCATCGCAGGGCCCGTGCTGGTCTGGGGAACGAGCGCCTCGGTCATCGTCGGCATCCTGTACGCGATCTTCCGCTGGTAAGGAGGGATCTCATGGCGCTTCACCGCATCGGACGCTCCACCATCCTGCTGCCCGGCCGGCCGCGCATCGCCGCCGGAGCCGCCATCGCCGGCAAAAAAGAGGGCGAAGGCCCCCTGCGCAGCGACTTTGACGCGATCATCGAGGACGACCTGTTCGGCGAGGAATCCTGGGAGAAGGCGGAGAGCCGCTTCCAGTACGCCGCAGCCGACGCCTGCCTGAAGAAAGCCGGGCTGACGCCGGAGCAGATCGACGCTGCCCTCGGAGGCGATCTGCTGAACCAGATCATGGCCGCCTCCATGGCCGTCCGGGAGCTGCACATTCCCTTCCTCGGGCTCTACGGCGCATGCTCCACCATGGCGGAAAGCCTGTGCATCGCCGCCATGCTGGTGGATGGCGGCTATCTGCGCCATGCGCTTTGCACCGCCAGCAGCCATTTCTGCTCCGCCGAACGGCAGTACCGCTTCCCGCTGGAATACGGCTGTCAGCGCCCTCCGACGGCGCAGTGGACCGTGACGGGCGCAGGCGCGTCCCTCGTCACCGGCGACGACCGCCTGCCCGCCCTGTGCCGCTGCACCCATGTGACCATCGGGCGCATCGTGGACATGGCCGTCAAGGACGCCAACAACATGGGCGCCGCCATGGCCCCGGCGGCTGCCGACACCCTGATGCGCCACATGGCCGACACCGGCCGCACCGCCGCGGATTACGACCTGATCATCTCAGGCGACCTCGGCCGCGTGGGGCATGACGTGCTTCTCGCACTGATGCAGGAGCGTGGGCAACCCCTCGACCCGGCGCGGTATACCGACTGCGGGCTGGAGATCTTCACCCCGGCGCAGGACGTACACTGCGGCGGCAGCGGCTGCGGATGCTCCGCGGTGGTTTTCAACGGGCATATCCTGCGCCGCTTCCGCGAGGGTTCCCTCCGCCGGGTGCTCTTCATGGCCACCGGCGCACTCCTCTCCCCCACCACCAGCCAGCAGGGAGAATCCATTCCCGGCATTGCCCATGCCATCGCACTGGAGGCAGACACATGACGATCCTCATCCATCTCCTGAAGGCCTTCGCCGTCGGCGGCGCGATCTGCGCCTTTGGCGAGCTGCTCGTACTCAGGACGAAGCTCACGCCTGCACGCATCCTCGTGGGCTACATCGTCGCCGGGGTCATCCTCAGCGCCCTGGGGCTGTACGGCCCCATCGCGGATTTCGCCGGCGCGGGCGCATCCATCCCCCTGACCGGCTTTGGTCACGCGCTGACCACCGGCGTCAAGCGCGCCGTGCAGGAGATCGGCTTCATGGGCGTGTTCACCGGCGGCCTGACCAGCACCGCCGCAGGCATCTCCGCCGCCGTCTTCTTCGCGGCGATGGTCGCCCTCGTGTTCAAGCCGAGGCCCAAGCCGTGACGCTCATGGAATTCTAATTTGAATTTCAAACCAAATCGGGTTGCAATTTTGAGCAGTTCCGTATACAATAAGCATGGTATCCTCTGTTTTATTTTCATTCATTTTTTCATTTGGCATCATACAGGAGGTACACCATGCAGAACTATATCCTCATGACCGACAGCGACAGCGATCTGCCCTTCGCCCTGAAGGAGCAGCTCGATATCACTGTGGTCTACATGCCCTACGCCCTGGAGGGCAAGGAATACTTTGACGATCTGGGTCAGACGCTCGACCACAAGTCCTTCTATGACAAGATGCGCGCCGGCGCCCAGCCCACCACCTCCGCGCTGAACGAGACGGTCTACGAGGAATACTTCGAGCCGATCCTCTCTTCCGGCAAGGATGTGCTGTTCATCGCCTTCTCCAGCCAGCTCTCCGGCACCATCAACGCCATGCGCGCCGCACGTGATACGCTGCTGGAAAAGTATCCGGAGCGCAAGCTGATCATCATCGACACCCTGTCCATCTCCGCGCCCCAGACCCTGCTGGTGCTCAAGGCGCACGAGATGTACACCGCCGGCGCGGACATCGAAACCGTCGCGAAGTGGCTGGAGGACAACAAGCTCCGCGCCCAGGCGTGGTTCACCGTGGATGACCTGAAGTACCTCCAGCGGGGCGGCCGCGTATCTGCCGCCGCTGCGGTGCTGGGTACCATGCTCGACCTCAAGCCCATCCTCACCGAGAACCGCGAGGGCAAGCTGGCCGCCGCCGCCAAGGTCCGCGGCCGCAAGAAGGCCATGGGCTACATCGTGGACCGGGCAGTGGAGAACATCGAGGACCAGAAGGAATCCATCGCCATCCTGCTCCACGCCGACTGCCTCCCGGACGCCGAGAAGCTCCTGGGCATGATCAAGGCCAAGCTGCCCGAACTGCAGATCCGCATCGAGAATGTCGGCCCGGTCATCGGCGCCCACGCAGGCCCCGGTACCGTCGCCTTCTGCTTCATCGGCAAGGAGCGGCCCCTGTAACACATCCATCCCTCCCGCAGCTCACATGCGGGAGGGAAAAACTTTTTTTGCAGCCCCTGCAGCAGATGCCGCAGCCCGTGCATCTGTATATCCGGAGCCCTATTTCACCAAAGGATGTGATCCGCATGTACGCCACGGAATCCCTGTCCCCTGCCGAACGCGAAAGGATGCTTCTCCAGCACTTCCGCCGCCTGGACGACCTCGGCCAGAACCTTGCGCTGGTGCTCGTGCAGGCCATCGCGGGCAATCCCCAGCTGCAGACCACCCGGCCTGAACAGCCTGAGAACCCGCCTGAAAACTGAAAAGCAGAACCGCCGGACATACGCGCCCGGCGGTTCTGCTTTTATTTTTTGGGAATCACAGTTCGATCGGCATCGTCCATACCGCTGCGCCGCACAGCCCCGCTGTCGCAGCCGCGATATCGATCCAGACCGGCGCGCCCAGCAGGTGCATCAGTGCCGTGCATGCGACGATCCCCGCGGAAAACGCGCCGAACACCTTCAGGTGCCGCAGCGCGAATGCCTTCCTGCGCTCGCTGCCCGCTTCCAGCGCATCCTCATACGTCAATCCGCTGTACCAGTAGACCCGCTCCGTCCGCCAGATGATGAACGCCAGCGCCACCATGGCCAGCGCCGTCAGCACAACGACCGCGCGGGTCATCAGCGCCTCATCCTCCACCGGAAGCGCGGAAATGCCCAGGAGCAGCAGCGTATAGACCGCCATCCACAGCGTGAAACCCCCATAGCCCTTCTTCAGCTCCATGGCAGCCTCCTTACCGCAGCTGATCGGCGTACCAGACCGTCACGTCCCGCAGGCGCCACAGCTCCGATTCCTTCGACACCTCGCGCCACATCGCCTCATACCGCGTCAGCCACCGCTCCAGCGCCTGCGCCAGCGTATCTGACTTCTGTCCGAGGAGAAGGGTGTGATACGCCGCGTCCCACAGCCGGATCGCCTCCGCTGCAATCAGCCATCTGGCGATCATCGGGCGGCTGGCCGCGTCCATGTGGGCGGAAAGCGCACGCAGCGCCTTCTCCGCTTTCCCGATCTGCCGCTGGGAGGCGCGGAAGCGTTCCTCCGTCGCCGGCTGCGTTCCCGCCGCGCTCCACGGGTCGCGGAGCGTTCCCTGTGCGCCGTCCTTGCGGCGGACGATGTGCCACCAGCTGTACACCGGCAGCTGCGCCAGCTCCGCCAGAATGGAGACCGCGCGTCCGCTCCGGTCGCCGTATGTGATGCAGG
This sequence comes from Clostridiales bacterium, assembly GCA_015056155.1. Taxonomy (GTDB): domain Bacteria; phylum Bacillota; class Clostridia; order Christensenellales; family Aristaeellaceae; genus UBA11524. The sequence continues at coordinate 11,426 of SVGU01000047.1, read as the reverse complement.
AGATGCTCCGCAGGATCTCCTCCCGCTCCGGCAGTCCGCCGTTCCAGGCCGCGCATGCGCCGAGGATCATCCCCGGCAGGGAGAAGCGCGGATCGTTCACATGCCCGTAGTCGCCCCAGTCCGTGTTCAGCATGCCCACCGCGCCGTACTTCACGCCATAGACAGCCATCCGGCGGATGTTCTCATAGCTGTCGGCGATGCGGGGCATCCACTGGTTCCAGCCGCACACGCCGGGGCAGACGTACTGCGTCGCCCCCGCCTGCGCCAGAATGCGGGTGTTGTCCTCCGTTTCGCCGGCGCTGTAGCCCCAGTTGAGGCAGATGGTGCCATCTGGCAGCTCTTCCAGCGCATCGGCGAATTTCACCACGATGTCGCCCCAGAACATGGGCGTGCGTCCCGCCGCCGCCACATGCTCGCACAGCGCCTTCACGAAGCCGATATAGACCGCCTTTTCGCCCTGCTGACGGACAGCGTCCGCGCTGCGGCCCCGGCCCAGGTCGAAGGTCTCGTCCGCGCAGACGTTGAACTTGCGCGACCGGAACAGCGGCATATACTCGTCCAGCATCCGCAGGACCAGCTTCAGCGATTCCGGGTTGAGCGGGTCGATGGTGTGGTGCGCCATGCGGTTGGGCAAGGTGGACGGGTACCCCGCCGCGTCCGGCAGCTCGCACAGGGGCGCAAAGCGCTTCGTCCGCAGCAGCTCCAGCAGATGGCCGAAGGACGACAGCGACGGCACCAGCTCCACGCCTCTCTCCGCGCAATAATCATCCAGCGCCATGATCTCCTCCGCCGTCAGCGGCGTGACCGCCGTCGCCCGCAGCTCCGTCAGGTCGCGGAACAGGTAGGTGTGCTCGACATAGAGCTGCAGCTGGTTGAGCTTGTAGAAGCAGCATTCGTCCGCCAGTTGCTTCAGCCACTCCAGCGTCGGCACACGCCCGCGCGTCACGTCATGGTAGAAACCGCGCGCCTGCAGCGACGGCGCGTCGCTGATGAACAGCGCCGGCAGCGTCCACCCGCTCTGGCGGATGATCTGCCGCAGGGTCTGCACGCCGTGCATCAGCCCCGCTGCGCTGCCCCCCACAAGCATCACGCCGGCAGCGTCGATGCGCAGCGTGTACGCCTCCTCCGCCAGCTCCGGGTCGATCGCAAGGCCGATATCGCCCTCCCGTGCCGTTTGGGACAGCACCGTCAGCCGGACGCCGCAGGCCGATTCGATCTCCGCCCGCAGCTGCGCCGTCGCCGTACGCATCATGTCCGCCGGAACACGCGGCCCGGCGATGCAGGTATCCATCGTCAGGGAAAAGGAGCCCTCATCCATGCGGATCTCTTTGGGCATCGGAAGCAGGTGCAGCATCATCGTTCAGTTCCTTTCGTGTCAGTTGACCGGCGGTGCGGTTTCCGGGTCGAAGCGCTCCAGCTGGACGCCCGCCTCCGCAAACAGGTCCAGCGTGAACGTATCGGGATATCCCTCCTGATACACCACGCGGCGGATGCCGGCGTTGATGATGATCCTCGCGCAGACGCTGCAGGGCTGGTGAGTGCAGTAGAGCGTCGCGCCGTCGATGGAGATGCCCAGCTTTGCCGCCTGGATGATGGCATTCTGCTCGGCATGGATGGCGTAGCAGACCTCTGCGCGGGTGCCGGAGGCGATACCCATCTTGCGGCGCAGGCACTCCCCGCGCTCGCGGCAGGTCTTCAGGCCCGCAGGCGCGCCGTTGTAGCCCGTGGTCATGATGCGCTTGTCCTTGACGATCACGCAGCCGATCGACCGGCCGGGCATAAAGCAGCTCGTCCAACCGGCGATCACGTGCGCCATCTGCATAAAGCGGCTGTCCCATTTATTCATCGGTGATTCCTCCCGTTCACGGGCCTCCGCGCCGGAAGCCCGCCATTCAAACGTACTCAGCCCGTCCGCATGCGTCGCGGACGAGCATCCTCTCCGCTATTATACGGCATGTCGCTTTTCCCTGTCAACGCAAGATTCCGCGCGCCGCCGCATATGCTCCCGTGACAGAAGGGAGTGATGCCCATGGCCGCCGCGCTGAAGAAGCAGGCGCTGATCCTCACCGCCGCCAACGCCTACACCCGGGCGCTCGGATTCGCACTGCGGCTCATTACCGCGCGGCTGATGGGCGCAGAGGCGCTGGGCGTGATGGAGCTGTCCTCCTCGGCGATCATGCTGGCCATCACACCGGTGACTGCCGGGATCCCGACCGCCATGAGCCGCCTGACCGCCAGGCGCGGCACGGACGAACGCGCGGTGCTCCGCTCCGGGTTGTCGCTGATCCGCCGCATGAGCCTGCTGCTGATCCCCGCGCTGCTGGTGCTTTCCCCGGCGATGGCATGGCTGCTGGGCGACCTGCGCACGCTTCCCGCCATCCTCGCCAGCGCCCCGGCGGTGCTGCTGCTGGGGATCTGCGCGGTATACAGCGGCTGGTTCTACGGCCGCAGCAACGTGAAGACTCCCGCCCTGAACGAATGCGCGGAGCAGACGGTTCGCTGCCTGATGTGCGTGGCGCTGCTGCTGTTTTTCCCCGGGAGGAGCGCCGCAGTGACCGCCGCGCTGCCCGGAGTGGCGGAGATCGCCGCGGGGATCGCCGTGTGGGGGCTGTACCGGCGCAGCGTGCCCGGACGGTTGCCGGCAAAGCCCGATCCGGCGCTCTCCTCGCAGCTGTTCCGCCTCTCCGCCCCGACCACCGCCTCCCGCCTGTGCCAGACGGCGATGCGCGCGCTGAACGCCGTGCTGCTGCCCGTCTGCCTGCGCCGCTCCGGGCTGACCGCCTCCGCCGCCACCGCCCAGTTCGGGCTGCTGAGCGGCATGGCGACGCCGCTGCTGCTCCTGCCGGGGATCGTCACCGGTGCAGTCAGTATGGTCGCCGCGCCCGCCGTCTCCCGGCAGGAGGGGCAGCCCCGGCTGCTGCGCCGCACGATGCACCGCCTCCTGCTGGGCAGCGCCGCCATCGGTGCAGGCGCGATGCTCCTCCTCTTCTTCGGCGCGGAGTTTCTCGGCGCACGCCTGTATCACGAAAGCGCCCTTGCGCCGCTGCTGCGGCTGATGTGCCCCTGTGCGCTGCTGATGGCGGTGCAGCAGGTGCAGTTCGGGCTGATCGCCGGGCTCGGGCTGCAGCGGAAGGCGCTGACGGCGACCATCGCCTCCTCGGCGCTGTCCCTGGTGATCACGGCGCTTCTGTGCCCCCTGCCGCAGCTGCGGCTGTACGGGGCCGCCGCCGCGTCCCTCGCGACCGGGCTGATGCGCGTTTTGTGGAATCAGGCGATCCTCCGCCGCACTGTCCCCCGGGATGAAATCAGCCGTTGACAACGGTCCGGTCCTGTGCTATCATAACAGCAATTTGATGTATGAAGGAGGGCTGACCCGGATATGCGCAACTGATCCGCTGCGATCTTTGATCGGGATATTCCCCATCATTCGGGAAAGTGAACGGCCGTTTCGGACGGTCTGTTTGCTGCGGCGGTTTGTCAGCATATTCGTGTCAGGAACTCCTTTTGTTGTGCCATAAAACAAGAGATCACCCGGCTTGTCTGCCCGCCGCCTCCCGCAGAAAACAGGAGGCATCGAACCCTATATGCAAGTTTCCATCCGTGACCTTTCCTTTACCTACGACGGCTCCTACACGCCCGTGTTCGAGCATGTTTCCTTTCACTTCGACACCTCATGGCGCCTGGGGCTGATCGGCCGCAACGGCAAGGGCAAAACCACCCTCCTGCGCCTGCTGCAAAAGCAGCATGCGTTTCAGGGGCATATCGACATGCCGCTGACGCCGGTGTATTTCCCCTTCCCCGTAGCAGATGCATCGCTGCCCACGCGGGAGGTGATGCTCGCCGCCGCGCCTGACGCGCAGGAGTGGCAGCTCCTTTGCGAGCTGAACCAGCTGGAGGTGGACGAATCCGTCCTGGACCGCCCCTTCTGCACCCTGTCCCGGGGCGAGATGACCAAGGCGCTCCTGGCCGCCCTCTTCGCCCGGGAGGACGCCTATCCCCTGATCGACGAACCGACCAACCATCTGGACGCCCACGGCCGCGCGCTGGTGTCGTCCTACCTGCGCAGCAAGGACGGCTTCCTGCTGGTCAGCCACGACCGCGCCTTCCTCAACGGCTGCATCGACCATGTGCTGTCCCTCAACCGTTCGGACGTGTGGGTCATGCAGGGCACCTACGACACCTGGGAGGAGCGCCTGCGCCAGCAGAACGAGTACGAGCAGGGCCGGAACGAGGTGCTGCGCCGGGACATCCGCCATCTGGAGGAGTCCGCGCGGCGATCTGCCGAATGGGCGTCCAAGGCTGAAAAAGGCAAATTCCACGTTCCTCCCAGCGTCAGTGCAGTCGTTGACCGAGGCTTCGTCGGAGCAAAGGCCGCTTCCATGATGAAGAAGGCAAGCAATGCAGTCCGGCGGAAGGAGCGCGCCATCGAGGAAAAACGCGGCCTGCTGCACAATGTCGAAAAGGTCGGCGAGCTGAAGCTGACCGTCCTGCAGCACCCCAAGGATACGCTCATCAGCGTTGTCGACGCGTCTGTCGCCTACGACGGCCGGACGGTCTGCGACGGCGTCACCTTCACCCTCCGGCGGGGCGAGCGCATCGCCCTCTCCGGCCCCAACGGCTGCGGCAAGTCCAGCATCCTCAAGGCGCTGGTCGGCAAGGGCGGCTCCCTTCAGGGGCAGGTCTCCGTCGCGCCGGGGCTGATCGTGTCTTACGTGCCGCAGCAGACCGACGATCTGGGCGGCAGCGTCGCGGACTTCATCAGCCGCGCGGGCGTGGATGAAACGCTGTTCAAGGCGATCCTGCGCAACATGGATTTCACCCGCGACCTGTTCGACCGGCCCATTGAGCGTATGTCGCAGGGACAGAAGAAGAAGCTGCTGCTCGCAAGGAGCCTGTGCATCCCCGCGCACCTGTACGTCTGGGACGAGCCGATGAACTACATCGATGTGCTCTCCCGCGTGCAGCTGGAAGAGCTGCTGACCGAATACGCTCCGACGCTCCTGCTGGTCGAGCATGACGCGACCTTCCTGGACCGGGTCTGCACGCGCGTCATCCAGTTGGGAGGCGCCGGATGAACAGACTGATCATCGTCGAAGGCCTGCCCTGCTCCGGCAAGAGCAGCACCTCGCGCTTCATCGCCGACACGCTGCGCGCCCGCGGGCGGCAGGTGCGCTTTGTGGACGAGGGCACGGGCGATCACCCGGCAGACTACGAATTCCACGCGCTGGTGGATGGCCGCGTGATCCCGCTGTCCGCCTTTTCCCCGGAGCAGCTGCCGTCGCTCCTGCCCCGCAAGATCTACGACGGCCTTCCCTGGGCGGAGGAAGCGCCGCTGATGCTCGACAAGTGGCGGCAGTTCGTCCACTGCGCCGCTGCCGATACGGTGCATGTGTTCAACTGCGTGCTGCTGCAGAATCCCATGTGCGAAACGATGATGCGCTTCAACATGACGCAGGCGCAGTCCGCCGCGCACATCCGGCAGATCGCGGAGATCATCGCGCCCATGGAGCCGCTGGTCGTCTACCTCGAAAACCGCCGCATCGCCCATTCCGTGCAGCAGGCCGCGCAGGAGCGACCCGGCTGGCTGGAGGCCGTGACCGGCTACCACGTCAGCGGCGGTTACGGCCGGTCGATCGGCGCTTCCGGCTTTGAGGGGTACATCGCGTGCCTTGAGGAGCGGCAAAGGCGCGAGCTGGCCATCCTGCGCTCGCTGCCGCTGGAGAGCATCATCCTGCCCGACCCGCAGGCCGACTGGCCTTCCGCGCTGCAAAAACTCGCCGCGCTTCTGTGAATCCCCGCGCTCCCTGCGGCCCGACGCTGCCGGGAGCGCCTTTATGTAGAAAACATACACAGGCGTTTGTGCGATAGCATTCCGCCGCCGGATATGCTATGATCTTTGCGGAAGGGAGAGAGCGGATTGAAATACGAGAACGCAAGAGACATTTTTCCGCCGGAGCTACTGGCGCAGATCCAGCGCTACGTTTCCGGCAAAACGATCTACATCCCCGCCGCAGAAACGAAGCGCTGGGGCGAATCGAGCGGATACCGCCGCTGCCTGCGGGACCGCAACCGGGAGATCCGCAGCGCCTTTGCCTCGGGGCAGAGCATCGAGCGGCTCGCGGAGGCTTTCTGCCTGTCCCCCGAGAGCATCCGGCGGATCGTGTACAGCAAGAAGGAGGACTTCATCATGGATTATGCCTGCACGCTGACCAACGCCCTGGAATGCGGCGCTCACGGGATGATCGAGGACTGGGTGCACGCCTATCTGCTTTCCGACGGCGACAACAAGCCCTTTTCCGATGGTCTGCGCCTGCTGGAGCGCACCTGGCACGGCCCGGTCAGCTTCCCCCTCTCGCATCTGACGCGCAACACCGGTCCGGAGCCGCACATGCGCTGGAAGATCCCCCCGGAATGGTTCGAGATCCACGTGGGGCAGCTGATCGAGGCGACCAAAGCCGGCGCTGACCTGCCGCCCCTGATCGCGCATTACTGGATCCCGGAGGGCAAGACCGACGGCGAATTCGAGCTGAACGACGGCAACCACCGGCTGGAGGCCTTCAAGCGCCTCGGCATTGAGCGTTACCACGTCATCTTCTGGTGCACGGAAAAGCACGAGTATGAGCAGCTGATGGCGCGGTATGCCGACCTGATGAAATAAACGCCGCAAAAAAACAGCCGCCGGATTCTCTCCAGCGGCTGCGAAGTACATATGCATTCTGTCACGCTGAGCTGTCCGGACGTCCGGTCAGCTCTTTTACTTTCCCAGCACATCCCGCAGGAACCGCGCAGCCATTTCCGGCCATGCGGCGCATTCGGGGATGTTCTGCTCCGGACTCGTGCTGGTCAGGGGCATCGCCAGCGCCAGACCGTGCCCGCCGTGGGGGAAGATGTGCGCTTCCGTCAGCACGCCTGCCCGGCGAAGGGCAGAAGCCATCAGCAGCGTATTCTCCACCGGGACCGCGCCGTCCTCGAAGGTGTGCCAGAGGAAGGTGGGCGGCGTCTGCGCGGACACGAGGGTATCCAGCGAATAGTTCTCATGCACCGCCATGTCCTCCGAGCCGGTCAGGTTGACGAAGCTCCCCCGGTGAGCAAACTCGCCGCCGGTGATGACCGGGTAGCACAGCACCATCGCGTTGGGCTTTGCCTGCGCCGCCGTCAGACCGGCCTGCGCCATCAGCTCCGCATCGTGCCAGCGCACGCCGAGGCTGCCCGCCGCATGACCGCCGGCAGAGAAGCCCGCCACCGCGATGGCGTCCGGGTCGCCGGAAAATTCCTGCGCATGGCCGCGCACCCACGCCACCGCCGAGGCGACGTCATGCAGCGCCGCCGGATGACGGTTGGGCGCCAGGCGGTACCAGACCACAAAGGCGTTGAAGCCCATCGCCGCAAAGACCAGCGCCACCGGTTCCGCCTCCCGGTCGGACAGGTGCTGATACCCGCCGCCGGGGCAGATGACGATGGACGGACGCTGCACGCCCGGCGCCGTCGTCAGTGCAGGAATGTAGGTGTCCATCACGCAGCCAGGCAGCTGGATCCGCTCGTGTTTCATCGGTATCTTCCTTTCTTTTCCGTCGTGTCGGTTTACCTGAAGGGATCGGCTGCCGTGCCTGTACCGGCCGTGAAGACGATCTCCTCCAGCGAGATGGTCAGCATCGGACGAACGCCGGGGATGCACTCGTCCGCAGGGATCACCAGCGCCCCCGACCCGCTGACCACCGGGTGAACGCCGCTTTCCAGGCTGTCCCGCAGCCAGTACAGCGCCAGGCCGTTCTCCTGTCCGACTCCCTGCGCAAGGGCGTAGGGCGTCGCGGCGCAGGTCAGGTCGCTCAGGGAGGCGAGGTCGGCGGCAGCAGGCAGCGTCGCGGAGAGCACCGCCGCGCTTTCCTCCTCCGTCAGGCACAGGTCGGTGATGGTCGCAACCGGCGCCGCGTCGATCACCGTTTCGCACAGGAGCGTTGCCTCCGCGCCCTCCAGCGCGATGACCCGCCACAGCAGCGCGCTCTCCGCGCCGCTCTCCCCCACGGGGTACTCGCCCAGGAGCACATAAGGATGGCTGTCCGCCGCCCGGACCAGCGCGAGGTTGACGCCGTAGCGGCCGTTCAGCGCCGCCGCCTGCTCCGCCGCGCGGGGATCGTTGATCGCCTCGTATGCCGCGATGAGCTCGGCCGCGGTGTTCAGCGTGACCTGCTCCAGCGCCTCATTGAGCCGCATGAACAGCGCCGCACGGCACTGCTCCGCCCGCGCAGGCGCATCCAGCGCTTCGCCCAGGGCCAGGAATGCCTCCATCGCCGCCAGATGATCGCCGCTTTCGCACAGGGCATTCGCCTTCGCGTAGGCAGCCTTGTTCATCATGTCCGTGCAGTTGTCCGCCAGGAGCCGGCTCTGTCCGTATCCGTCCAGCGCGAGCAGCAGATCGCGGGCCGCCTCGTACTCCCCCTTGGCCATCAGCGTGCGCGCCTCCCGGATCGACCTTTCGGGGATCTCGGTGCGCAGGCGTTTCGCATCGGCGACGCTCCCGCAGAAGGAGCCGAGGGATTCGTAGATCTCCAGCGCCGCCGCCAGCTCGCCGGCTTCCTCCTTCTCCAGCGCGTCCAGATAGCGCAGGTAGCGTCCGGCGCTCTTGAAATCGCCCAGCTGCGTCAGGTCCGCACGGGCAAGGGCGTATTCCTCCTCCGCAACAGCCGCCAGCGCATTGGCATACAGCGCGTAGTCCGCCGCGTCCTCATACTCGCCCAGCTGGCTGAACAGCTCGGCCGCCGTCTCGAAGTCGCCGTTGCCCAGATAGAGCTGCGCGCGCTCGTAGTACTCCCGGTTGCTTCGGTACACGCAGGCCGTGGCCGTCAGCGCAAGGCAGACGACAGCCAGCAGGGTCAGGGCCCTCTTCATCATCCGATCCCTCCCAGATCACGGCGTTCAGCCGGCAGTGCCGCCGCAGAACGCCATTCTTCAACGATGCCGGACACAGATCCGGCGAACGCTTCCGGGAGTAGATTGCTCGTTTTTCCAGCAGATTATTTGTCAGCTTGTGCCTGATTGCGGCGAAGGACGCTCAGGACGCGGTTGTTTTTCGTCCCGCGCCACCACAGCAGGCACAGCGCTCCATACACGCATCCGCCCACAAGGACCCGCAGGCACAGCAGCAGCCATCCCTCCAGGCCGGTCAGCCCCGTCAGACGCACCGCCAGCGCCATCAGCGCGCCAAACGCGCAGTAGGTCGCCGTGTACTTCAGGTAGCGGCCGAATGGCAGCTCCCGCCGCAGGATCGCGAACTGCACCACCGGCACCGCCAGCTCCGCCGCCATCGTCGCCGCAACCGCGCCCATCGCCCCGTACCCGGGGATCAGCAGCGCATTGAGCACCACATTCACCCCTGCGCCCGTCAGGACGGACTTGATGAAGATGTGGTCGCGCTTCTGCGGCAGCACCCACTGCGTGCGGATGACGTTGGCAAAGCCCATGGGCAGCAGCGTCATGGCCAGGGGGATCATCAGCAGGCCGGACTGCGCGAAGGCATCACCGTAGAACAGGGGGGCAAATTCCGCCGACACGGAGGCCAGCCCGAAGCCCAGCGCGCAGACCATGCACATCACCAGCTCCATGGAGGCGTCGATGTGCCTGCGGACGTCGTCCATCCGGCCCTGCGCCGTCATGTGGGAGATCTTGGGCAGCATCACCGTGCCGATGGCGAGGATGAAGCCCGACAGGCACAGGATGATCTTCTCCGCATTCTCGTACAGGCCGGTCTGATCCATGTCGCTCAGCGCGCCGATCATGACCTTGTCCATCTGCCGGTAGACGCTCACGGCGATGACCGAAATGGACAGGATCGCGCAGGGCTTGAGGTGCCGGAGCGCCTCCTTCCACGGGACGCGCACGATGCGCACCCTGCCCCGCAGCGACGCAAAGCAGCTCAGGCAGCCGATGAATGTCGACAGCGACCACGCGAAGGCGTAGATCCACAGATCCTCCGGCCCCTTGACGAAGAGGAAGACCGCCGCAGCCGCCAGCAGCTTCGCCGCCGTGTTGCGTAGGGCGATTGGCCGGAACTGATCCAGGCCCATCAGACACCAATCCACGTTGACCAGGCAGGAGACGCTCGCGACGGTGAACGCCAGCGCCAGGGGCTTTTCCTCCCCCGCGATGAAGAACGCATAGCCGCACCAGGCCAGCAGCGTCAGGCCGGCCACCAGCAGCTGCATCCGCCAGATGGAGGAGAAGGTGTGGTCGAGGGCGGCGCGGTCATCCTTCGCCTGCGCGATGGCGCGGGGGCCGTAGTTCTCCAGCCCCAGCAGGCCGATCAGCCCGAAGGTGTAGCTGATGGCCCAGGTATAGCCGTACAGGCCTACGCCGTCAGTCCCCACCACGCGGGAAAGGTAGGGCGCAGTGACCAGCGGCAGCAGCATCGACAGCAGGCGGTAGGCCATGTTGTACAGGGTGTTCTTGGCGGTGTTCATAAAGGATCTCCTGTGTGAATGATTTGCCCGGCGGCAGAGGCAGGAGTGAGCCCGGTGGTGTCGAGCTTCACGCTCTGGACAGCCTCATACAGCGGCAGGTATGAAAGTGCCCGGGTGAGCGCTCCTTCGTCCCGCAGCCTGGCGCTGACGTCGCGCCCGATGCGATGGCTCAGTTCCTCCGGCGAGCAGAGAAGCGTAATGTTCACAAAACGCACCCCCTCCATCGGCAAGCGCGTCAGCAGCCTATCGATGATCTCCTGCTGATGCATCACCCAGCAGAAAACGATATGCTCATATTCGCTGCACCGCAGGAAATTGCCGAGGGTGTGGGCGATGTTGTCGATGACCATCGCCTTCGTTTCGTCGGTGACGATGAAAGGCTGCATCGTCCAACACCAGTCGCCGTCGAGGAAGGCGCAGCGCGGAAGCCGGTGCAGCAGCTCCCGGCCGACGGTGGTCTTGCCCACGCCCATGGGGCCGCCGATGAAATAGAGAGTCTTCATTCATTAACTCCATAGGGGGGGTGTGTTATGGGAAAGGGTCGAAGCAGCACAAGGCATACTCCGACCCGGTAGGTTATGGGATTACTTCTTCAGCATGGACTCTTCCCAGCTGGCGAAGGGCTCGATGCCCATCAGGTCAACGATGGTGGGAGCCACGTTGGCCAGGCCGAAGTTATTGCCGGCCTTCAGCTCGTGACGGCCGTTGGGATCGTACACGATGAAGGGAACGGGGTTCAGGCTGTGGGCAGTACGGGGCGCGACGCCGCCCTTCTTGTTCTTCTCCAGCATCTGATCGGCGTTACCGTGGTCAGCGGTGATGCACAGGATCGCGCCGACTTCGTCCACGACCTTCTTGATGCGGGCCAGGCACAGATCGACGGTCTCCACCGCGATCTCGGTGGCCAGGCAGTTACCGGTGTGACCGACCATGTCGCCGTTGGGGAAGTTGCAGCGGATGAAGCCGTACTTG
>SVGU01000150.1 GCA_015056155.1 Clostridiales bacterium | reverse complement strand
AACTTGCATGGTATCTTGCATGGTTTCTTTGATGGTTCTTATTCTTTCATATCAGGGAGGATACTTCAATGGGATGGTTTCAAAGATAGCGCGGCGCGGTACAGCCGCGGGATGAGCCCAAGGAGCAGCCGAAGGTCGAGGTTGCTGTAGGCGCGAAGGACGACGGTCGCTCTACAATGACCTTCAACGACAAGTCCATTACTTTCTCCGGCGATCTCGCCAGCTACGATTACGACAGCATCCTTCGGGACAAGCAGCGCAATATCAACAGCCTGTACGAGCTGAGCGACTACTTCGTGGACGCGGATCCCATCTTCCGTGGTATCGTCAAGGGCGTCTACACCCCCTTCGCCCTGGCGGACGACTGGCGGTAGATCGGCGCGAACGAGCAGACCAAGCAGAAGTACGAGGAATACTACGACCGCATCGGCCTGCGGGATCGGATGCGCAGTATCTTCCTGCAGTACTTCAAGTATGGGAACGTATTCATCTATCTGCTGGAGGACGGCAGCATCATCACGCTGCCGGTCCACCTGATTCGCGTCGCCAACGTCATGATCGGCGGCGAGCCGGTTTTAGAGTTCAACTGCAAATCCGTCCGTGACGACATGCGGCAGCAGGGCATGAAGGCGCAGAAGGATTTCCTGGAGGACGAGGATCTGAAGGTGCGGCTGGAGGGCTTTCCGCCCGAGGTCGCCGACGCGCTGAACAAGGGCTCGGACTGGGTGCAACTGAACCCCGAGAACACCTTCGTGCTTCAGGACGTGAAAGAAGACTGGATGCGCTACGCCGTGCCCATGGTTGCGACGTGCCTGAATGCCTTCAAGCGCAAGGCCCTGATCGCCCAGTATGAGTCGGCGCTTCTGAACCTCGGGGCACACAGCTTCGTGCATGTGACCTACGGTGACACTAAGAGCGACATCATGCCGGATATCACGGCGCTCAACGCGGTAAACGCCCTGTTCAGGCGGGCGATGACCGGCTCCGCGCTGGCGACGACCAACCACCTGTGCAAGGCGACGGTAATCCAGCCGGACACCAAGGAGATGTTCGACGACGACAAGTACCGGGACGTGAACGCCGAGATCCTGTCTGCGGGCGGCATCTCCGGCATCATCGTCAGCGGGCGCGCCGAGGACGGCAGCAACTTTGCCTCCGCCCAGGTGTCCATGCAGACGGCAGCCATCCGCATCAAGCAGGCGCGGGACAACTTCTGCGAGCTGATGAACAAGATCAACCTGCGGCTGAACGGCGTCGGCAGGAAGGGCGTCACGCACAGCCGACCGGACAACGTGCCGCTGTTCACGTTCCCGCCCGTGGACCTGGCGGGCAGCCAGAAGTTCCAGGAGGTCTGCCGCCAACTCTGGGAGAAGGGCGTCGTCTCCACGAAAACTATGCTGCAAACCCACGGATATGACATGGACCAGGAGCGGGAGCGGATGAAGACAGATCCTCCGAGAGAAAATGCGGCGAAGGAAGCCTCGTCCGATTCATCCGACAGCGGACAGGCCAAGCGCGGTCGCCCGACCATGGATGACACAGAGCGTTCTTCCGATCCTGCCAAGGCGGCGACAGGCAAGCAGCCCAAGCCCAGCAACCCCGAAGGCAGCCTGTAATGAAGGATGTGAACACATTGCAGAAAATCACTTTTCAAGCTTCGCAGGTGGAGCTGAGCACGGTTCAACCCAACGACATCTACATGTCGGTGCTGATGCGCATGTTCTCCACCCGGCCCAACCGCAATGGTTTTGCCGTCAGCGAAGCCTTCATCGACAACATCATTGCCAATGCGGCGAAGTACACCTGCCTGCCGTAGTGCGCGGACGCCAACCGGCTGCGCCTGGGCGTGGACAAGGGACTGACGCACATGCTGGATCCCCTCAGCGGCGAGTTTGAGAGCGAGCAGATCGGCTCGTTCTTTTCTTTTGCCAAGGCAGCGGACGAGTTTGGCGTCAGCCTGATCGGCGAGGCGAGGATCCCCAAGCGGAACCAGGCGCTGTGTGAAACGCTGATGAGGATGTACGAGCGCCGGGAACTGAACTTCTCCTTCGAGATCATGGTGAACGCCATGGAGGAGAAGGACGGCGTCTGGGTCATCGACGCCGTGGAGGGCAATGAACTGATCGGCATGGCCGTGGTCACCACCCCGGCCTATCCCGAGGCGACCGCGTAGCAGCTGGTCGCGGAACACGACAACAGAGAGGATGAGAAGAACATGGATGAAGCCCAGAAGAAGATCGCGGAGCTGGAGGCCAAGCTGATGCTGGCCGAGCAGAAGAGCGAAAACGACGAGGAACTGCGCAAGAAGGACGAGGCGCTGGAGCAGGCCCAGGCGGACAAGGCCCAGGCGGAAGCCGACAAGGCCAAGGCCGAAGCCGATCTGACCGCCGCCCAGAATACCATCGCGGAACGCGACGCCGCTATCGTGATCAAGGATGCCCGCATCGCGGAGCTGGAGTCGCAGGTCGCCGCGCTGGAGCCCTTCAAGGCCCAGGCGGAGGCGCTGGAGGCCGAGAAGGCCGCCGCGGAGCTGGCCGCGAAGCAGGCGGAGCTGACCCACTTCGCCGAGGCGCAGGGTCTCGATCCCAAGGCGGAGGCGGTCGCCAACGCCATCCAGAACGTGGACTATGCCGCGCTGATCGCGGAGGTCAACAAGAACGGCAAGCCGGGTGTAAAGCCTGTGGTTGCCAGCTACGCCATGGGCGGCATCGCCGCGAAGGGCGAGTACGACGATCTGCTTAAAAAGGCTTGATCGCCAGAACGCATAACGAATAGGAGGAATGCTGAATGGCAGGTTATGTTACCAAGCTGGTTGGCCACGTCTATGACGGAGCCAATCTTTCCGGCGAGGCGCTGGTCAACGGTGTGTTTGCCGAAATCACTGCGAACGGTGTGAAGAAGGTCACCGCCGCGAAGGATACCCTGATGCGGGTCGAGGAGAAGACCGAGCTGTGGGGGCTGCCCGCCCTCGTGCTGAACGTCACCGGCGTGGGCACCGACGAGGTC
>SVGU01000046.1 GCA_015056155.1 Clostridiales bacterium | reverse complement strand
GAAGGCTTCTTCCGTGCAGGGGCCCGCGATCGCAGCCGTCTCGCCGGATGCGTCCACCGCCATCGTCGCGATGGTGCCGTCAGCGTTCAGCGTGATCGTCACCGTCACGTCGGACAGCAGGCCCTTCGCGGAAGCGGTCAGGGTCTCAGCGGAGGGGACTTCCTCCGTCACTTCCACCACGCCCATCTCAACGCCGATCGCAGCGTTCGCCGCCTCGATCACCGCGCCGGAGGTCACCGTCGCGCCGGACAGGGCGTCGATGCCTTCGCCCAGGTCAGGCGTGGCCTTCTTGCCCACGAACTGCGCCAGGAACGCCTCGTCCTCGCCGCAGCGGGTGCCGAAGCCGGGGGTCTCGTCGGAGGAATCGACCTTGATGGCCGTGATCACGCCCGCGTCCACCGTCAGGGTCACGGTCACTTCGCTCTGGAAGCCCTGCGCCTTGCCGGTCTTGGTTTCGCCGGCGGGGGCGGCGGCTTCCTCAACGGGCGCGGAAGCCTCGACAGCGGGCTCTTCAGCGGGAGCAGCGGGCTCCTCAGCGGAGGCGGCAGCGTCCTCGCCGGTAGCGGCGACGCTGTTGATCGCGTCAATGATCGCAGTGGAGGTAATGGTCGCGCCGCTCAGCACGTCCACGCCCTCGAGCACGGGGACCTTCGCGCCGATGAACTGCTGCTGGAAGGCAGCGTCCTCGGTGCAGCGGGTGCCGTAGCCCTTGGTCTCACCGGTGGAGTCAATGGTCAGCGCGGTAATGGTGCTGTTCTCGTCCACGGTGAAGTTCACCTTCACCTCGGACTGGAAGCCCTTGCCCGTCACGGCGTACTCGCCCGCGGGCACGGAATCCGCATAAGCAACAACCTTCTTGCCGAAGACCAGCGCAGGCTCCATGCGCACGCCGTAGGCAGGCGCGATCACGGTCAGCTGGTCGGCGGTGATGCTGTTCACCGCATTCACCACGGCCTGGGAGGTCACGGTCGCACCGGCCACCGCGTCGATACCCTCACCGAGGGTGAAGGGCGCGATCTTGCCGATGAACTGGCTGGTGAAGGCTTCCTCGGCACAGCGGGTGCCAAGGCCGTTGGTCTGGGTGGACGCATCCACCGTCAGGGTGGCGATGGATCCATCCTCGTTCAGGGTCGCCGTCACGGTGACGCCGTGGAGCACCTGATCGACCGCGGACAGGCCGGTGTTGGAGGCGCTCAGCACCGCGTTGGAGGTCAGGGTCGCGCCGGTCACGGCCTCGATCATGCCGCCGTCAGCGATGACGATGCCCTTGAACTGCTCCGCGCGATCCGCGTCGTCCTTCCACTTCATACCGAAGCCGGCGGTCTCGGCGAAGCTGGTGTCGCCGATCTTCGCGCCGGTCACCGTGCCGTCCAGGTCAACGCCCAGCGTCACGGCCACGGGGCCCGCATAGCCCTGCGCAGACGCCACGACACAGTAGCCCACCACGCCGATCTCATCCGCCTTCACGAAGGGACCGGCCTTGCCGACGAACTGGTCGATGAACGCCGCATCCTCGCCGCAGCGGGTGCCGAAGCCGGTGGTCTCGCCGGCGGTGTTCAGCGTCAGGTCGGTGATTTCCTTGTTCTCGTTCAGCTTGACCGTCGCCGTCACCTCGGACTGGAAGCCCGTCGCCGTCGCCGTCAGGGTCTCCGACGCAACGGCAGCGTTCACCGCCTCAAAAACGGCCTTGGAGGTCACGGTCGCGCCGCTCAGCACCTCAACGGGGGTGCCGTCGTTACGCGCCACGACCAGAGAGCTCACGCCGCTGTCCGCAGGCACAGCGAGCTCATCGTAGCTGTCCGCCGCAAGCACTGCGCTGAATGCCTCACGGCGGGCCTTCGCCGCGTTCTCGGCGATGGGACCCCTGGTCACCTGATTGGTCACCGCCAGCGCGACAGCCGCGATCACTGCGATGATCGTCAGCACCAGAAACGCCGGAAGCTGCTTCTTGTTGGCCGCAGGGTTAGTCATGTTGATTGCCTCCTTGTCCTTGGGGATATGTGAAAGGTCTCTCCCTATTGGATTCGTTTACCGGTTGTTGAAGGCTTCGTAGGTCATGTAGCCGAACTTTTCCTGGAAGCCCTCGGTCATGATCGTCCGGCCGTCGCCGGTGATGAACAGCGCGTCCAGCCCGTTCTCCCGGGCCAGGCGGAGCGCACCTTCGCTGCCCAGGACAATGCAGGCCGTCGCCAGCGCATCCGCATCCATGGAAGAGGTCATGGCCAGTGTGGCGCTGACCAGATCCGTCCGGGCCGGCAAGCCGGTCTTGGGATCCAGGATGTGGTGGTACCACGTGCCGTCCGGGCCGGCAAAGCCGCGCTCGTAGGTGCCGGAGGTCACGACGCTGATGTTCTTGGCGAAGATGACGCCCTCCAGCGCGCCGGTGCCGTCGAAGGGATCCTGCACGCCGATGGTGTTGTAGGTGCCGTCGGGCTTGTCGCCCACGACGTAGGTATTGCCGCCCAGGGAGATGATCGCGCAGGCGACCCGGCCCCTGAGCATCTCCGCCAGCCGGTCGGCGATGTAGCCCTTGGCGATGCCGCCCAGATCCACCTGCATCCCGGCCGGGAGCGTCACCGTGCAGCCCTCGCCCAGCGTGATCGCGCCGTCGTTCACCAGCGGCAGCGCGGCGATGCGCTCCGTCTCCTCCGGCATGCGGTTCGTGCCCTTGGTGAAGTCCCACATGGCGGACAGCGGCGCAATGGTCACGGAAAACGCGCCATCGGACAGCGCGCTGATCTCCTTCGCCCGGCGCAGGATCTCCCACGTTTCCGGATCGACCGTGACCGTCTGGCCGCCCGCATTGTTGATGCGGTACACATCGCTGCCCTCGACGGTCTTGCTCAGCAGCTTTTCATACCGCTGGCAGGCCGCGTGCAGCTCGTCCATCGTGCCCTCGGGCGCGCCGTAGAGGGTGATGGTGACCAGCGTATCGAAATACCAGCCGTAACCGGAGGTCTTTTCGGTCGCCGCAGGCTTCTCCGCCTGGGGCTGCCGGTCGTTCTGCGGCGCAGCAGTGGGCGCAGCGCCCTGAGCCAGCGCGGGATCCTCCTCCAGCGTCAGGGTGACGCCGTTGGGCAGGCAGCTGATCACCGCGCCGCCCTTGAGCTCCCAGTTGTCCAGGGTCACCAGGCCCTTGTTCACGCAGATCTGGTTCGCGCAGGTGGACGACACCATGCGCATGCCGTTCTCCGTCACCTCCAGGACATTGACGGCGCCGTTTTCCTGTTCGACCGTCAGCGTCTGGGGACTGCCCAGCGGGATGCGGGCGTATTCAGCCGATCCGAGCCGGACGACCACGCAGTTCGCCCGCAGCGGCACCAGCATGAAGACGAGCAGCATCACGACCGCCGCCAGCAGGATCCCGCCGATGATCAGCAGATTTTTCTTTTTCATATGGCTCCTTTCCGCCGTTTCCGACGGACACAAAGATACAGAATATATTATACCACGCAGAAAAATTTCAGTCAACCGATCCCATCATTTTCGCAGGAATTCGTTTCACTGCGTCGAAATGATGGTATAATCAATACGAACCCCGCATAAACTGACAATATCATGAAGGAGGACAAATATCATGGCAAATCTGAAGGGCACCCGGACCGAGAAGAACCTGCTGGAGGCGTTTGCCGGCGAATCCATGGCGCGCAACAAGTACACCTACTTCGCTTCCAAGGCCAAGAAGGACGGCTATGTTCAGATCGCCGAGCTGTTCGAGGCCACCGCCAACAACGAGAAGGAGCACGCCAAGATTTGGTTCAAGCTCCTGTGCGGCGGCGCCATCCCCGGCACGGCGGACAACCTGCTGGCCGCGGCCCAGGGCGAGAACGAGGAGTGGACGGACATGTACGCCCGCATGGCGAAGGAAGCGGACGAAGAGGGCTTCCACGACATCGCCGCCAAGTTCCGCATGGTCGGCGCGATCGAAAAGACTCATGAGGAGCGCTACCGCAAGCTGCTGGCGAACGTCGAGGGCGGCCTCGTCTTCTCCCGCGACGGCGACATGATCTGGGAATGCGGCAACTGCGGCCACATCCATATCGGTCAGAAGGCCCCCGAGGTCTGCCCCGTCTGCGACCATCCCCAGAGCTACTTCGCCATCAAGGCCGAGAACTACTGATCACACTGCCCGGAGGCACGCGCCTCCGGGTTTTGCATGCCTGCATCCCCCGTTTTCAACCTGCGTTTGAATCATTCTCCCGCAACGCGTTATTGCCTCTGCGCGCCGGATGATGTATGCTGATACTGCGATCGGCCGGTCAGCACAACACAAGGAGGCAATCCACATGAACATCAAACTCGGCGCGAAGATCCGCTCCCTGCGCAGGCAGAAGGGCGTGTCCCAGGAGGTGCTGGCGCAGGCGCTGGGCGTGAGCTTCCAGGCGGTGAGCAAGTGGGAAACGGAAACCACCCTGCCGGATGTGACGCTGATCCCTGCCATCGCCAGCTTCTTCGGCGTATCGACGGACGAGCTGTTCGACGTGAATCTGATGGAGCAGGAGAAGAAGGTCGCTGAGATCTGCCGGGAGGCGGCGGAATACCGCTGGGACGACCCCGCCCGGTCCGAGCAGATGCTCCGCGACGCCCTCCGGCTCTATCCCGGCAACGACGTCATCCTCAACAACCTCCTCTATACCCTCCAGTCCCCCGATCGCCTCGAGGAGGTCGTCAGCCTCTGCCGCACCATTCTGGAGGTCACCCGGGACGACGAGGTGAAGTACGACGTGCTGCGCATCCTCGCCGGCGCCTACCGCGATCTGGGCCAGCAGGCGCTGGTGAAACCGACGCTGGAGCAGATCCCGGAGCTGTACTTCTCCAAGCTGGAGCTGGTCGCCAAATACACCGGCGGCGTGGAGGCCATCAGCGCCGCGAAGATGCACGCCCGCATCTGCCGCGATGACCTGCTGGACATGCTCTCCCGCCTGTCCCAGCTTCTCCGGGAAGCAGGGCAGGACGAAAGCGCCGCCCGCTACGCCCGCCTCACCCGGGAAATCTACGCCTTCTTCGAGGGGCGGGAGGACTTCCTCGGCTATGCCGGCGACCGCACCCGGGCATGGCTGGACGGCGAGGTCTGGCCGCGATTGTCGGTCCCCGATGGAAACTGACGTAAATTTTTTAACGATAAATATTAAAAAGTAGTTGACAAGCGTAAATTTCCGTGCTATGATGTACCCATCAAAGCAAAGGAGGCATCCATCATGGATAAGCTTGTTTCCACCGCCCGGATCATTGACCGCATCTTCAGGATCGTTTCCGTTCTTCTCACGATCGCCCTGATCGCCTGCGCCGTCGGCCTTGGCATCATCGGCGCTGCAAAGATTTTCGATCTGCCCACCGAAATGGTCGGCAGCGTCGACGGCCAGCTGTCCTTCGGCGCCCTCACCCTCCACGTTGCCGAAGGCGCTCTGCCGGTCTTCGATACGATGCTGCTGCACATGGCGATCATGCTCGTGATGGGCATCGGCGTCGCCATCATCGCCAAGCTGTGCGTCCGCACCATCCGCCAGGTGCTCGCGCCCATGACCCGCGGCGAGCCCTTCCACAGCGAGGTCAGCGGCCATCTGCGCAAGCTGGGCTGGCTGAGCCTGATCCTGGGCCTCGCCGCGCAGATCATGGAGGCCGTCAGCATGCTGACCATCGCCGCCATGTATCGCCTTGACCAGCTGCTGGTCAGCGACAGGATCTACATGGTCGAGGTCGCCCCGTCCCTTGATCTGAGCATCCTGATCGCGCCGGCGGTGTTCTTCCTGCTGGCCTACGTGTTCAAGTACGGCGCCGAGCTTCAGACGCTCTCCGACGAAACGCTGTAAGGAGGGAGACAGATGCCGATCATCCTGCGCCTCGACCGGGTCATGGCCGACCGGAAGATGTCCCTGAACGAGCTGAGCGAACGGGTTGGCGTGGCGAACGTCAACCTCTCCAAGCTGAAGAACGGCCACGTCAGCGCGATCCGCTTTTCCACGCTGGAGGCCATCTGCGACGTGCTGGACTGCCAGCCCGGGGATATCATGGAATACCAGCGCCCTGCAAAAGACGAATAAGCACAGGGGGACGCCGTCACTTCATCGGCGTCCCCCTGTTTTGTTGTTCCGTGATTATTCCGTTTTGCCGCCGTCCGCAGCCCCGGACAGCTTCGCCTGAGCGCTCCTGCGCCTTTCGACCGGCAGCAGCAAATCGATCTTGCCCGGCACGCCGTCCTCCGGCCAGCCCTGGTGGGCGGCGTACACCCAGTTCAGGTGCTCCTCCAGGCCGCCGAACATGATTTCCGGCCCTTCAGGGACATTCACGCCCATCCAGTCCGGGTTGTTCTCCACCCACTCGTAGAGCCACTGCCACTCGTGAAAGTTGCCGAAGTCGATCGCGTGGGCGGCATAGAGCCCGCCAGGGAAGCGCTTCTTCACGCCGGGCGCGGGGACCTCCATGTCCTCGGGAATGCTGAGCCAGTTTTCATACCCGTAATGGGGCCGGTCCGGCGAGGGGTTGGGGTGGTTGAAGCCGAACATGCGGCTGTCCGGCTTCACCTCGTACAGGTGGCTTTCCTGCACGAAGCGGCTGGCCATTTCGCCCACATGCTCCTCCGGGTCGGGGCCGATGTAGTGGAACGCCGCCACCGTCATGGGCGGCAGCATGATGAAGCGCACGTTCAGCCGCTTCCACTGTTCCATTTCCGCCTGATTCATTTCGCTCATGATAACCTTCTCCTTCAGCGTCGGATTGGAAAGCCCCAGCGCCTGCACGGCCCGGAGCATGCCGTCATCGCCCATGAGCGCCACCCGCTGCGACAGGTCCTGCGCGCCGGAGATGCGCTGGATGAACAGCGTCAGCATGTCCCGGATCGCCGCCATGGACCGGATCTCCCCCTCCACCTCCCGCACCCGCTCCTGCAGCACGGCGACCGCAGCCGAAGCATCGCAGTCCGTGAGGATCTCCGCGATGGCCTTCAGCGGCACCCGCAGCTTGCGCAGCACAAGGATGATCCGCAGCCGGCTGACGTTCTCCGCGTCATAGAGGCGGTAGGCGTAGTCCGGCCGGCGGCAGCTCGCGATCAGCCCCTGCTGCTCATAGTAGCGCAGCATCCGGGTCGATACGTTCAGCGTCCGGGAGACTTCGGTGATGGTGGTCATGGCTGGCACCTCGCTTTCACAGGAGCAGTATAAGGTGCGACACGATGTCCGTGTCAAGGGGCGGAGGGAGAATTCTTTTCAGGCTGCTTCCACCAGTCCCGCAGCTTCTTCACGTCGCCTGCATCCATGGAAAACCGGTACTTCCTACCGTCGGTGGTCTCCACCTGCGCGGCGTAATCATTGCCCATGGTCGTGCGGCTGCGCTTTTCCGTGATCCGGGTCACATAGCCCCGGTACAGCGCCCAGGAGCCCATGGAGATGAACCAGTCCGGCGACCGGTGCAGGGGCGTGCGGGGGTGCAGCGGCTCGAATTTCTTCTCCCCGAAGGTCACGCCGAAGAGCGCCTCCTGACGGCGGATCATCCGCCGGAACCGCACCGGCTGATACATCCTGACCGCCCAGACCAGCGCCGCGACAGCCAGCGGCACAAGGGGCAGCAGCAGATCGCAGGGCAGCACATCGCTGCGCAGCGCTACGATCAGGAACACCCCCGCGACCGGCAGCGCCGGCAGAAAGCAGGTCAGCGCGTTCAGCTTCATCCGCAGCTGCACGTATTTCTTCATCATATCATTTTCAGGCATACTGCAGCCTCCTTGCGCCAAAGGATACTCCCCCTTCGCCAGACCAGTCATGCGGGCCACCTCCAGACAGCCGCACCCGATTGCCTCCCTCCTTGAGGGAGGTGTCGCCGTCAGGCGACGGTGGGAGTCCGCCGGGAACCCAAAACGCCCCCGCCCCGAAACCCGGGACGGGGGACGGCCTTATGCATTACAATTAAGCATTAAGAATTAAGCATTAAGAATTAAGAATTACCCGATAACCGCCTTGATGCGGCGGACGCCCGCGGAGGAGGACTCTTCCTTCTGGATCTTGAAGGAGCCCAGATCGCCGGTGTTCTCGGCATGGGGGCCGCCGCAGATCTCGAAGGAGAACTCGCCCATCTTGTAGGTACGGACCTTCTCGCCGTACTTGGACTCGAACAGGCCGATGGCGCCCTTCTCCTTGGCCTCGGGCACGGTCATCTCCTCGCACACGACGGGAGCCTTCGCCTCGATGGCCACGTTCACCAGGCGCTCGACCTCGGCGATCTCTTCCTTGGTCATCTTGCGGCCGAAGGAGAAGTCGAAGCGCAGACGCTCGGCGGTGATGTTGGAGCCCTTCTGCGCGACCTCGTCGCCCAGCACCTTGCGCAGGGCAGCGTGCAGCAGGTGGGTCGCGGTGTGGAGCTTCGCGGTCTGCTCGCTGTGGTCGGCCAGGCCGCCCTTGAACTTCTGCTCCGCGCCCTGGTGGGACAGCTCCTGGTGCTTCTTGAAGCGCTCGGCGAAGTCCGCCTCGTCGACCGTCAGGCCCTTCTCGGCGGCCAGCTCGATGGTCATCTCGATCGGGAAGCCGAAGGTATCGTAGAGCTTGAAGGCGCTGCGGCCGTCCAGCACGTTCAGGGACGCCATGCGGGCGTTCAGGGCCGCGACCAGCGCAGCCTCGTCACCGGCGCCCGCAGCCTCGATGATGGGCATCATGTCGGGAGAGGGACGGAGCTTCTTGGTCCGGGCGTTCTCCTGCGCGCAGGCGATCTTGTCTTCCGCGTTCAGGATGGACTCCAGCAGAGCCTTGGTATTCACGGTGTTGTTGTACACCTTGTCGAATTCCTTCTCGCCCTGCTTCAGCGTGCGGGCAAAGCGGCCTTCCTCCAGCTTCAGCTGCTCGGTGACGAAGGCGGCGTTGCGCTCCAGCTCGGGGTAGACGGACTTGTACTGGTCGATGATGACCTGCGCGATCTCGGCGGTGAAGCCCTCGGCCATGCCCAGCTGCATGCCGTAGCGCACCGCGCGGCGGATCAGGCGGCGGAGGATGTAGCCCTGATCGGTGTTGGAGGGGCTCACGCCGCGGTCGTCGCCCAGGATGAAGGTAGAGGTGCGCAGGTGGTCAGCAACCACGCGGAAGGCGCGGGTGGTGTCCTCGTCATCCTCATAGTTCTTGCCGGACAGCTCGGCGATCCGGGCGATGATGCCGGTGAAGGCGTCGGTCTCGTACACGGTCTTCTTGCCGGTCAGCACGCAGATGGTGCGCTCCAGGCCCATGCCGGTATCGACGTTCTTCTTCTCCAGCGGGATGAAGGTGCCGTCCTTCTGCTTGTTGTACTGCATGAACACGTCGTTCCAGATCTCCAGATAACGGCCGCAGGAGCAGGCAGGAGAGCAGTTGGGGCCGCAGGGGGCCTTGTCGCGGATGATGAACATCTCGGTGTCGGGACCGCAGGGGCCGGTGATACCGGCGGGGCCCCACCAGTTGTTCTCCTTGGGCAGGTAGAAGATATGATCCTCTTCCACGCCCATGGAGCGCCAGATGTCGTGGGCCTCCTCATCGCGGGGGCAGTCCTCGTCGCCCGCGAAGACGGAGAAGGCCAGCTTGTCCTTGTCCAGGCCGAGGTACTCGGGGCTGGTCAGGAACTCCCAGGACCAGGAGATGGCTTCCTTCTTGAAGTAGTCGCCCAGAGACCAGTTGCCCAGCATCTCAAAGAAGGTCAGGTGGGAAGGATCGCCGACCTCCTCGATGTCGCCGGTACGGATGCACTTCTGCACGTCCGTCAGGCGGGTGCCGGCGGGATGGGGCGTACCCATCAGGTAGGGCACCAGCGGATGCATGCCGGCGGTGGTGAACAGGACGGTCGGGTCATTCTCCGGGATGATGGAGGCAGACTGGATGCGATGATGTCCCTTGGACTCCATGAAGGACTGGAACATTTCGCGCAGCTGCGCAGAGGTGATATTCTTCATCGTGATTGCTCCCTTCGGGTTGAAAACCAGAATAATGGGACAAAGTCCCTGAATTTGCGTCAACGATTATTATAGCATCGACCACGCCGTTTGGCAAGCAAAAAGCGCAGTTTCGCCTGCAAAGCACCGTTTCGCCGCCTTACCGGGCAAAAGAAGGTGCTGACAGCTGCCGCATATCCCGCCCCGGCAGGGAAAGGCGGCCCCCCGCATCCCGCAGGGAGCCGCCGCGCGCTCATTCCAGCACGTACAGGATCTCGCGATCCTTCAGGTATTCATGCGCATAGCTGCCCTCCGGCACAACGAGCACATCAGCGCGGAGAAGCCCGTCAAAGTTGACAAGACTCCCCGGAATGCGGGCGTAAGTTAGAACGCACCCGGAAAACGCATCCGTTGCCACCGCCGTTACACCGTCGGGAATATAGACGGTCGAAATATCCGTATTCAGGAAGGCATTGCTCTCGACGGTGGTCAAACCATCGGGCAGCACCGCATCCCATGTGGAAGGCACCGGCCGGGGGTTCGCCGCGCTGGGCTTGAGGCAGGGCATCTTGCACTTGAAGTAGTCCTCGGTGTAGCTCTTCATGAAGTCCGGCGGCTCGACGCGGGGACCGTCGGGGTAGTATTCACGCCAGCCGTCACCGGGGATGAAGCAGTAGTATTCGGCATAATAACACATCACGTATATCAGCTCACCATCGGCGTCATAAAACGCCTCGTCTGTGTAATCCCAGTTTTCGGATACTTCAGAACCAAGATATGCTCCGGTATCATAGTCGTAATGGTCAATATAGTAACAGCTTGCAGCGCCCTCAATCCGCGTGTTATAGTCACACCAGATTTCCTTGCTCAAACCGTCGATAACTACACGGTCATAATTCCTGTTGCTCCACGACATACTTTTTACATCGCCGTCAAGTGACAGACAAGCCCTGATGTCACCAATCATGAAACTGAAGAATGCCTTGTCTTCTATTACCGTACCATCGTCGGGCAGCGTGCAGCGCCAGATGCCGTCCGTCAGTGTCATTTCATAGCAGACCCATGTCTCCTCGTCAGGGTACTCCTCATCGACGATCGTCTCGCCGGTATAGAAGGTCACATCGGAGCAGCCCATGTCGCCCAGGCTGATCTGGTTGCCGATCTGCTTCCAGTTCGGCAAGCCCTCGAAGCATTCGACGATTTCCCCGATGGGAAGGCCCGCATCTGCGAAGTTATCATAGGTTGTTTTGACCGCCCACACTTCCGGCAGCTCAATAGACGCCGCCGGGAGATCCGTATCGGTGGCGATGCTGCCGCCCGACAGCCACGGCATGTGGGGCGGATAACTCGTTTTTGCAGTGGAGCCGTCGTAGCCCGCACAGCCGTCCGGCTCCGCGATCGGATTCCGGCCCGCCCAGCTGTCGAACCAGCCCTCGCCCGCGATGTAGCAGCACTCCTCGTACCAGTCCTCCATGTAGACGAAGCTGCCGTTCACGTCATAGCACACGATGGTATAGCCGCCGTCCGACACCTGCTGCAGATACAGTTCGCCCGTCTCAGCGTTGTAGGTGTTGGTGTACCAGCGGTGCATTTTATCATCCCAGCCCTCGGGGGAAATGCTATATTCCTCCTGATAGATCAGCAGCATGCCGTCCTCCCGGTAGCAGCACAGCCTGGTGCCGGAAGCCGCGTCATACACGGGCTCCAGGAAGCGCAGGCTGCCGTCCAGCCGCAGTCCGCCGAACCAGCCGGAGCCGTTGCACCAGAAAGCAGCCTCTTCCTCCACCACCTCGCAGCCCTCCGGCAGCGTGCAGCTCCACACGCCGTCCGTCAGCGTCATAGGGAAAAAGACGTCTTCATATGCCTCGTCGCCCGTGTAGAACTCCACCGAGGAGCACTCCAGATCGCCCATGCGGATCACGTTGCCCTCGCGCTCCCACTGGCACACGCCCTGGAACGCCGCCACGATCTCATCCACCGGAACACCCTCATCGATGAGGTTCCGGTAGGGCTTGTCCTCCACGGAGAACGCAGGGATATCAATGCTTCCGGCCGTCAGCGCAGCGGCGCATCCCGGCAGCGCCGCGGTCAGCAGCACAGCCAGCAGCAGCAGAGTCAGACACTTCTTCATACGTTTCCAGATCCTTTCCCGGCGATCGCAGGGAGCCCCTGCGCCGCATGCATCCGTATGGATATACCGGGGCCATCAGCCTCCCGGATGCATATCCTGTATTTTCCTTTTCGATCATTTTAACACAGAAAAAGAGATTTCCGCAAGCATCAGGCACCGTTTTCCTGGCACGAAGAACCCCCGCCGGCGTCACGCTCCTGCGTCCCGGCGGAGGCCATATGCGTCTTTCCTGCGGCGATCGAGGCGTGTTCACCCCTTCGCCGAATTGATCGCGTCAAACATCTCTGCGCAGCGGATGGTCAGATCGTGGGGGACGATCGGGCTTTCGAGCAGCCCCGCGCCCATGCAGCGCATCACCTCCGCAGCCTCGTAGACGAAGCCGTTGACGGTCTCCCCGTCGCGCCATTCCTCCACCGTGCCGTCGAAGCGCCGCAGGGTGAAGCCCTCCGCCATGTGGGGCTTGGGCATGTGCAGCACGCCCTGGCTGCCATGGAGGACCGCCCGCTCGTCCAGCACCGTCACGATGCTCGCCGACAGCGCCGCCATGCAGGCCGGCTTCCGCTGCGACCAGGTGAGCGTCACGTTTTCCGTCACGTCCACGCCGCCCTCGCCCCAGAGCACGCTGCACTGTACCGCGTCGTCCGGGCGGCCGAGGAAATAGTCCGCCAGCTCGTACCCGTAGACCGTCAGGTCATAGGCCGCGCCGCCGCCCGCCGCCGGGTCGAAGAAGCGGTTGCCGGGGCCGCTGGGCGCCTGCCAGCCGATGGCCAGCTCCGCATAGAGCACATCGCCGATCGCACCCGCATCCAGCCGGCGCTTCATCTCCTGCACCGCGGGCAGGAACCGGCTCCACATCGCTTCCATGCAGAACACGCCCTTCTCCCGCGCCAGCGACAGCACCCGCCGCGCCTGCGCAGAACCGGTGAACATCGCCTTCTCGCACAGGACAGGCACGCCGTGGCGGATGCACAGCTCGGTCAGCGCCGCATGGCTGTCCGTCCGTGTCGCGATGTAGACCGCATCCGGCCGGTACTCCGTC
This sequence comes from Clostridiales bacterium, assembly GCA_015056155.1. Taxonomy (GTDB): domain Bacteria; phylum Bacillota; class Clostridia; order Christensenellales; family Aristaeellaceae; genus UBA11524. Next base: position 9,858 of record SVGU01000046.1, on the reverse strand, counting down.
AGCAGGGTCTCGTAACCCACGCAGGCATGGGGGATGCCGTTGCGCCGGGCGAACTCCTCCGCCCGCGCCCCGTCCCGGGAGGCTACGGCGATGACCTCGCACCCCGCCAGGCGGCGCACCGCGTCCGCAAACTTCGACGCGATATTCCCCGCGCCCATGATCCCCCAGCGAAAGCTCATCCGTCAATCCTCCGTATATTCGCACCACACGGCCTGATTCTTGCCGTTCTTCTTCGCCCGGTAGAGGCACTGGTCCGTCAGGGTGACCAGGCGCTCCTGATCGACCTTGCCCGGCCCGCAGACCGTCAGACCGATGCTGACCGTCGTCTGAATGACCTCCTTGCCGGATTCCACATACATCGCCGCGATGGCCAGGCGCAGCGCTTCCGCCATTTCCGGCGCGCCCTCCGCCCGGTGCATCAGCACGGCGAATTCCTCGCCGCCCCAGCGGCTGACCTCGCCCGCCTCGCCGATCACCCGGCCGACAGTCTCCGAAATCGCCCGGAGCACCGCGTCGCCCGCCGGATGGCCGTACTGATCGTTGGTCTTCTTGAAATCGTCCAGGTCGATGAACATCAGCGCCAGATCGCCGTTCTCGTGCTTCATCACCTGCGCGATGTGCTCATTGAAGCCGTAGCGGTTCATGATCCCCGTCAGCGCATCGTGGCGGTAGAGGTGCTGGTAGCTCTTCTGTGCCTGAACGAGCTGCTTCTGCGTGATCTCACGCACATACTCCAGGAACCAGCTGATCCAGAACGCCGCCGTATACACCAGCGGCAGACGCAGCAGGAAGATCTCCGGGTATTCATACTGCAGCAGTCCCCTGCCCCAGGGCGTCCACATCAGGATGATCTGCAGCAGGAACAGCAGCAGGCAGAATAATCCGCCCGGCCAGCGCCCCAGCAGCAGCAGCGCCACCGGCGGCACGATGCAGATCCAGATCGGGCTGAAGCCCTCCGGTTCGCCGCTGATGATAAAGTACCCGAACAGGACCAGCACCGCCGCCATCATCGCAGCGATCACCGTCCTTTTATGGTCCGGGAAGCGCTCAAACCACACCGTTACGCCATAACACACGGCGCTGAACAGGAGCGTGCTGAGGATCGATATATGCTCTCCGGTGATCACGTTCACCGCCGCCATCACCGCTGCAACGATCGCCATGATCCGGAACACCCAGATCATCTGCAGGCGGAAGCGGTGTTCGTCATCCGTGACGACCTCCGCCACCCTTTTACGGATCCAGCCCTTCACGCGCTGAAACACGTTCATTCCCTTCGCCTCGGTTCTCCCGGCATATGCCGGTCATTTCTATCTACCATTATACTTCCTGTATGGTTGTTCGTCAATGAGAAATGCGCAGTGCTGCACATGCAGGCCTGCGATTTCATGCTTTCGGAACAAAACCAGCCTCCTGCGGCAGCGGTCTGCAGCAGGAGGCTGTCAACATTTCCCATATATACCGGGGTTCGCGGCGATCACGTCGCCTCCGCCCGCACCGTCCGCACCTTGCCGCCGGAGACCTCCAGCCGCCAGTCGCACAGCGCGATCGCTGCGGGGCGGTGGGTCACGGCGATACAGGTCCGGTCCGGCAGCGCCTTCAGCCGGGTCAGGACCGCCTGTTCGATCCCCTCGTCCAGCGCGGAGGTGCATTCGTCCAGCAGCAGCACCGGCGCGTTGCTCAGCACAGCCCGGGCGATCGCCAGACGCTGCGCCTGTCCCTCGGACAAGCCGGCGCCGTTCTCCCCCAGCACCGTTTCCAGGCCCGCCGGGAGATTGGGCAGGAACTCGTCCATCACGCTCACGTAGACGGCACGGTCGATCTCCTCCTGCGTCGCGTCCGGGCGGACGATCGTCAGGTTCTCCCGCAGCGTGCCGCTCAAAAGCAGATTTCCCTGCGGTACGTAGGCGAACAGCCGCCGCATGGAGCGTCCCAGACAGAGCCGCTCACTGCCCTTGTCGGCATACAGCATGCCGCTGTCGGGCTGATACACGCCCAGCATCAGCTTCAGCAGCGTGCTCTTGCCGATGCCGGACGGACCGGTGATGACCGCAAAGGCGCCCTTGGGCAGCACGAAGTCGGTCTCCCGGAGGATCACGTCGCTGTCATAGGAGAAGCACAGCTTCTCCGCACCGATGGCGTCAAGCGCCGCATACAGCCCGGCCGGGTCCTCCACCGCAGAAGCAGGCTCCCCCTGGATGGCCTCCAGCTCCATCAGGCGCTCCGCAGAGGCGACCATCGCCACATACTGCGGCATCACGCCCGTCAGATGGACAAAGGGCGACTGCAGCTGGTTGACCAGCTGGATCACCGCCGTCAGGGAGCCGAAGGTCATCCTGCCCTGCAGCAGCCGGAACGAGCACCAGACCAGCGCCAGGAATCCCGCGCCGTAGGTCATGATGCTGATGCCCGTGTTCATCCATACGGAGACGTTCTTGCGCTTGCGCTGCATCGCGTAGCGGTCCATCAGCAGCACATCCGCCCGGGATTCCACCTCGCGGGAGACGTCCATCGCCTGGACCATCAGCAGCTTTTCCATCAGCTCCTGCACAAAGCCGGAAACCTTGCCGTCCTGCTCGCTGACCCGCTTGTTCAGCTCCTTCAGGAAGCGGCGCATCAGGCCGGTTGTGATGATCACCGCCACGCCCAGCACCGCCAGCAGTCCCGTAAAGCGCGCGTCCAGTGTGCCCAGCACGATCACCGCCGCCGCCAGCCGCGTCAGCATGGAGACGACGTTGGGCGCAACGCTGAGGACGCCCTCATTCACCTTGGATACATCGTTGTTCAGCCGGTTCAGCAGCTCCGAGCTGTGGTATTTCCTGACCTGCGCATATTCGCCGTGCAGCAGGCCGTGCAGCAGCTGCCGCTTCCAGTCCAGCTCCAGCACCGCGCGGAGACGCTCCCGCAGATGCCGCATGGCGACCAGGCAGAGCTGGATCCCGCCGATGATGGCCAGCTGCCGCAGACACGCCGCCACGAAGCCTTCCTGCGCACCCGCCACGGCGCTGTCGATCACGCCCCGGCTGCCCAGGGCGAAGAACACCGTGAACAGCGCGTAGCCCATCTCTGCCAGCAGCAGCAACAGGATCGCGGGGATACGCTTGCGGATCTTTCCAAGAACCCAGATCACAGGCGATCGCTTCATTTCAGCCGCCTCCCCAACCAGTGCTTCGCCCTCCGCAGGAGCTTCCGCACGGGGTATGCCGCGCACCAGAACCGGCAATACAGCCGGTATCCCGGCGCCTCCACAGAGATCCGCCGGGCTCCCCGGTAGAATGCGCACACCATGGCCACGATCTGCTCCCGCCGCACCTTTTCGTACACATAGGTGTTGTCGCCCAGGCAGACGTAGTGGTCATCCTTCACATCCACGATGCGGTGCATGACATACTTCCCGCCCGGGCCCCTGTACATCGGCAGATCGTACTTTTTCAGCCGCTCCGGAGCCTTCTTCAGCTCCACCGTGTCCTTGCCCTGGCGGAGCATGGGCAGCATGCTCCTGCCGGAAAAGTTGACATGGCGGATCACCTGATCCCCGGTCAGCCGCGCAGTCAGCGCACCGATCAGGCTGTCCGCCGTCTTCCCCTGCTCACGCGAGGAGGTCATTGTCCTTCAGCTTTCCGATGAAGTTCTGCACGCAGCGGCTCGCCGTCGCCTCATCCACGTCATACTCGGCCAGCAGCGCATTCACCAGCGCCGCCTCGTCCGTCTCCTGCTCCAGGCGCTCCCACAGGAACGCGCCCGTGCCGTTCAGCTTGATCATCATGTTCAGGTCCATATCGTCCGCCGTCGGGATCACCACGATCTGACCGCCGACCTCCTGCAGGATAAACCCTTCCTTCAGCTTCATTGTTCTGCTTCCTTTCCGTCCTTCGACATCGCTTCATAGGCGACCACCGCCGCCTGCGGATCCATGTTGCACTTCAGTTCGTAGAATACCACCTGCGCCGACAGCCTGTCAAGCAGCCGCATGTACTGCAGCATCAGCCGCTTGTCCAGAGGCCGGTTGCTCTGCTGGATCAGCATGGTCACGGCGTCTTTGGCCGGGATGCGGCGGATGTGGTTCTCCTCGCCGCGCTGCAGGATGCAGATGGCCCGGAGGGGCGCGGAGGCATTGCAGCCCAGGCCGTGCTTGCCGTTCCAGGGCGAGCCGAATACCGTCACCCCGTCCCCGCCCACATGCAGGAAGGGCTTGTCGTCGTTGATCATCACCGCGCGGCTGCCCAGCAGCTCCCGCCACAGCCGGGTGTGGGTGGATTTGCCCGTGCCGCTCTTGGCCGTGAAGAGGTACGCCACGCCGTCGACCGCCACGACAGAGCCGTGGAACAGCAGCGTATCCCACGCAAAGAGCGCCTCCGCGATCTTGCGCTGCACGGCGATCGTCTCCAGATATTCATCGTTGAACTGGCGCGTGGGAATGCCCTCAAGGGCATCCTCCCGGGCGCTTTTTTCGCGCTCGAAGCGGATATCCCCGGGCGTAATGGTCACGGAAAAGTCAGGCGCCTCATCGCAGAGATACGCCTTGCAATAGCTCCGGGTGGAAGCAAACAAAGCCGACACCGCCGCCACCCGGCCGGCGACCCGGATCGAAAATACAGTCATGCTGTCTGGCACTTCTCCTTTGTTGCACTGGGGCAGACACCACTCAGGCTGATGTCCGCTCGAATACAACCCCGGAAAAGGGTGGACCCCGGCGGCTTGCGCCGCCGGGGCCCGGGTAACTGGTTCGTGGGATGCTCCCGGCGGCCGAGGCCGCCGGGAGGGGGCGCTTTAGAACTCGCCCATGCCCCAATCAGGATCGTCAACCGGGCTCGCGGTGACAACGTCAACCACCGTCAGCGTAACGATCTCGCACTCGGGTTCCACGAACAGCATCTTGTTCTCGCTCATTTTCGGTTCCTCCCTTCACTTATTTTTGTCTGGCTCAATCAATAGCCGGGGAAGTAAGCATTGGCCGCTTCGTTGTAAAGGACCATCGCCTTGAAGGCATTGACCTGAGCCGCATTCGTAGAGCCAGCGATACCTCTCTTCACATATGCCAGCACACTGCCAGTCACAACATACTCCTCACCGTTCGCATTCGTCACAGTGATGATGTAATCGTTGTCCCAACGTGCGACAGGAATATTCAGAATGTCGATGTAGTAACGCGCGCCCAACTCAGTCGGCGTGACGCTCTGGACAGCACCATTGGGAGCCTTAACCGTGAAGGTGTAATCACCAATGTTCATGCCAGCGTCCAGCACGAAGTAAGTACGCATGTAAATGCTGGAATCAACCACGACCTGCTGAGACTTGTAGGTAATGCCGATGTCAGCGCCTTCAACCGTCAGCTCGTTGGTGATGCTGTCAGCGGTGACAGAGCCGATGTCCGGCCGTGCGATACCCAGTTCATCAAGCAGACCATAGGCAGGGTTCTCAACATCACAGTTGAACATCAGCTGAGCATAGCCACCGAAAGTGACCATTGCCGCAGCGAGGTTCTTCTGCTGGGTCGAACCCTTCGTCAGCGCCAGCTCTGCGTAATCCGTGACCGTACGGACGATCTCAGTCTTCAGCTCCGTGGTGTCAGCGTAGTCCTCAATGTAGAGCGCATTGCCTTCGCCATCGTAGAAGGTGATCGTCACGTCACCAGTCATTTCGCCAGCCGCGATACCCTGCTCGAAGACATAGCGGCCATTGGCGTCCTTGCCCATAGCCTGAATGTCAGCCGCCGTGTAAGTCCTGGTCTGTTCAGGCTTCACAGCATTGGCTTCCTCAGTCAGAACCATGTAAGCATTCGCGTCGTTGAAGAATTCCTCATCAATGACAAACTTCAGACGGAGCAGCTGCTCGGAGTCAACACTGACCTCGATCGCCTTCAGGTGGATCATGGCCGTGCTCTCCTGAACCGTCCAGGTGCCGTCGCCGTTATCCACGGAGATGTAGCCCTCAGCCACGAAGTTGGTGCCTTCGCCCTCGGAAACATTATCCGCGGGGTTCCAGCCCTGGAACGTGCCGCCGGTCACGGAGATCGTGCCACGGTTGCTGTCGTTCTCGTTCAGCGTCCAGACAGTGCCATCGTTCAGGAAGGTGCCGCCGGTGATGGTCACCGTGCCGCCATTCTTCGTGTAGATGACGTCGTTCTGGTGGGTCGTATCGGTGGTGGTGGAGTCGCCGCCGACGGAGTAGGTACCGCCATTGATGACCACATTGCCACCGTTCGCCCAGACCGCAGTCCAGGAGCCGGCGCCGGAGGTGCCAGCCTCGACAGTGCCGTCGCCATCCAGGGTCAGCGTGCCGCCGGTCACGATGAACGCGTCACCCGCAGAGGTCACGGTCACACCGGACAGGTCGTAGGTGGTGTCTTCGGTGATCTCCACAGGCTGCAGCAGGATGACGGTCTTGTCATCGCCGTTCTGCGCGGCTTCCAGAGCCTCGTCGAACGTCTCGTACTTCGTCTCGCCAACCTGAGCCACGTAGTTCGCTTCACGGACGATGTAGGTCGCACCTTCGTCCTTCGTCTCGGAGATGTAGCCATCCGCCACGAAGTTGGTGTTCGCGCCTTCCGCCGCATTGTTCATCGGGTCAAAGCCCTTGAAGGTACCGCCGGTCACCACGATGTTGGCAGTGCCATCATTGTAGTTCGCGTCGATGCAGTTCAGCAGGTAGGTCGTACCGTAGTTGCCAGTCACCTCGAACTCGCCGCCCTTGACGGTCAGCGTGCCCTTGGTCACAGACGCCACAGTGGTCTCGCCCTTGTAGGAACCGGACTCAATCGTCAGGTTGCCCGCGCTGACGCCGCCAGACTCGCCCAGGATGAAGCAGTAGCCGTCGGTGTCCATCGTCGCGTTCTTCACCGTCACGTTCGCACCGTTGGTGATGCGGAATGCAGGGATGATCTCTTCGATGGTCGTCACGGTCAGGCCATCCAGGTCGTAGGTCTTGTCCTCGCTGATCACGATGGACTTCAGCAGAACGATCGTCTTGTCCTCGCCGTTCTTCGCTGCCTCAACGGCCTCGTCGAACGTCTCGTACTTCGTCTCGCCAACCTGAGCCACGTAGTTCGCTTCACGGACGATGTAGGTCGCGCCCTCGTCCTTCGTCTCGGAGATGTAGCCATCCGCCACGAAGTTGGTGTTCGCGCCTTCCGCCGCATTGTTCATCGGGTCAAAGCCCTTGAAGGTACCGCCGGTCACCACGATGTTGGCAGTGCCATCATTGTAGTTCGCGTCGATGCAGTTCAGCAGGTAGGTCGTACCGTAGTTGCCAGTCACCTCGAACTCGCCGCCCTTGACGGTCAGCGTGCCCTTGGTCACAGACGCCACAGTGGTCTCGCCCTTGTAGGAACCGGACTCAATCGTCAGGTTGCCCGCGCTGACGCCGCCAGACTCGCCCAGGATGAAGCAGTAGCCGTCGGTGTCCATCGTCGCGTTCTTCACCGTCACATTCGCACCGTTGGTGATGCGGAATGCAGGGATGATCTCTTCGATGGTCGTCACGGTCAGGCCATCCAGGTCGTAGGTCTTGTCCTCGCTGATCACGATGGACTTCAGCAGGATGACGGTCTTATCCGTATCGTTTGCCTTAGCAGCCGCCAGAGCAGCCTCGAAAGTGGTGTACTTAATGCCGTCGTTCATAGCCACGAACGTCGGGAACACCTTCAGTTCGGCGTTCGCCTCATCCGCGGTGTACACGAATGCACCAGTGGGTTCCTCGTACGTGCCATCGTCATCGTTGGTGAAGATGACCTGATAGCCGTCCGCATTGCCAGCGGTCAGCGCGTTGGAACCGGAGATGGCCAGCTCGTAAGCAGCCGTCGTCTTGCGGACCACGATGGGCATATCCGCATCGATGGTGCAGCCGGACACGGTCAGCTTGTTCGCAATGTTGCCATCCGCGCGGATGCCGTAGCCATCCACATCCATCGTGCAGCCGCTGATCGCAGCGTTGATGGAGTTGCCCACGCTGATACCGTTCTTGCTGTCGGTAATCGTGCAATCGGTGATCGTCAGGCCCTCTTCAACATTCTTCAGCTGAATCAGGCTGTGCACGCCGGTCGCAGTGCAGTTGTCCACCGTCAGGTTCTTGCAGCCGCCGGTGTACTGCTTGATCGCCACGATGCCCTCGTTGCGGGGTTCAGCCGTGAACGTACAGTTGGTAACGGTCACGTTGCTGGTGTAGCGAATCGTGTTGTTGCCGCCCAGGTTGATGAACGCATCCTCGGTGATGGTATCAGCCTTGAAGTTCACATTCTGGATCGTCAGACCAGCCGTCGCATAGCGGGCGCTCTTGCCGTTCACCGTGATGGTGCCGTCAATGGTCTTGTCGTCGCCGTCGATCGTGAACTTCACGTCGGGCTTCTGCTCGACCACCACGTCCTCCGCGATGTCGGTCAGCAGCACGACCGTGTCGCCGTTGACCGCAGCGTCAGCCGCCGCCTGCAGCGTCTCGTACTTCACTTCGCCGATCTGCGCCACGTAGGTACCCTTGACAACATCGTAGGTGCCTTCCGCGTTGAGACGGAAGATGTAGCCGTCGTCAAGTGCGTAGTACTCAGCGTAGTTGGTGTTGAAGGTGCCGCCCGTCAGCTTGATCGCAGGAACCGCCAGCTCGTCTTCGGCGTAGCTGTACAGGTCGTTAATCTTGCCGCCGGTGACCGTCACCGTCTCGACCGCAGTCTTGTTCTTGCCGCCGGTCAGAGCCACATCACCATTCAGCGTACCGCCGGTGATGTTGATCTTCGTGTTGGCCGGGCTGTTGCCGTAGTTGTAGGAGTAGACAGCCAGCTTGTAATCCGCGCTCTCGCCGGTTGCAGTCAGGACACCGCCGTTGACATTCAGCTCAGCGACGGGCGCCTTGCTGGTATCGCTGCCAGCCAGCTGCATCCACACAGCACGGGTACCGGTCACATTGCCGCCGTTGATGGTGACAGTGTTGGCATTGCCGTTCACAAACTGACGGATCGCGTAGTTGTTGCTATTGATAACTTCGCCAGCATCGACGATCAGCGTTGCAGCGCGAGCGCTGGAGTTGTTATCGATCGCGTAGCACGCATGGCTCATCTTCGCAGTGCTGTTCACGATGCTCGGGCCGGAGATGGCCAGCGTACCACCATTGCTGATGGTGTAGTTGCCCTTGCTATAGCTGCTGTCAGCCGCACCGGTGTAGGTGTAGTTGATCTTGCCAGCGCCAGACAGGGTCAGATTGCCCTTGTTGGTGATCATCGCCTCGCCAGCGACATCGGAGCTGTAGGTGACCTCATGGCCATCCAGATCGATGGTGACCGACTTGGTCACGGTCAGCGCAGCGGGCAGTTCATGATCCTTCAGCACCAGGATGGTGTCGCCGTCCTGCGCAGCCTCAAGAGCCTTGTCCAGAGAAGTGTACTTGGTTTCGCCAACCTGCGCGACGAAGATCGGCCAGACATGTTCGCCGTCCACGTAGACGTCGAGGTTCGTCTGATCCTTCTTGTCGTTCCACAGCGTCTCACCGCTGATGGAGCCAGCCGCAAAGCCGGTCGCCGTCGTACCAGTGATGGTGATCACCGTGCCGTCCATGCCGCCCGCATTGTTGGGGGAGGTGGTGTCAATTTCGATCGCGGCCTTGCCTTCCACGGAGCCGGTCGCGTTGAACGTAGAACCGTTCACCACCAGGTTCGTCGCAGGGCCTCCCTCGTTGTATACCAGCACAGACTTGCCAGCGCAGTTGAACGTACAGTCGTCGAACTTAACGTTCTTCGCACCGTAAGTCCAGACGTTGTAGTTGTTCGCGTCAGTCGTGTTGAAGGTACAGTTGTTGAAGCTCTCGCTGGTGCCGTACAGGAACACCTGACCATTGATGGTACAGTTGTTGTAAGTAAGGTCGCCGGAGTGCTGC